>CAYVWC010000009.1:13251-23055 GCA_964455415.1 uncultured Clostridium sp. | reverse complement strand
AAATTGGTTTACAAAAAAAGGTAAAAATGATAAAATTTTTAGTATAAATTAAACAAATTAGAAAACAAGGCTAACTTATAAAACGAGAAGGAGGCTATTAGCAGTGGGAAATATTGTTATACTAGATGAATTAACCATAAATAAAATTGCAGCTGGAGAGGTAATAGAAAGACCGGCATCAGTTATAAAGGAAATGGTTGAAAATTCAATAGATGCAGAAGCAAAAAATATAAACATAGAAATAAAAAATGGCGGAATATCATATATAAGAGTAACAGATGACGGAAAAGGAATAGCAAAAGAAGATTTAGAAATGTCGTTTGAAAGACATGCAACTAGTAAAATAAGAACAGCAGAAGATTTAAACGAAGTTAAATCAATGGGGTTTCGAGGAGAGGCACTTGCAAGTATTGCAGCAATAGCAAAAGTTGAGATGAAATCAAAGACAAAAGAGTCAGATGTAGGAAATAGAATTGTAGTAGAAGGAGGTAATGTTTTAGAATTAGAGGAGTGTGGAACTCCAAATGGAACATCAATTACAGTAGAAAATCTTTTCTATAATACTCCAGTAAGATATAAATTTTTGAAAAAAGACTACACAGAAACAGGATATATAGAAGATATAATAACAAGACTAGCGTTAGTACATCCAGAAATTGCGTTCAAATTGATTAGTTCTGGAAAAACGATAATACAAACAGCAGGAGACGGAGATATAAAAAATGTTATATACAGTATATATGGAAAAAACGTAGCTAGTGCTTGTTTAAATGTAAATTATATATATGAAGGTATAACTATAACAGGTGTTGTTGGAAAACCAGAAATTGCAAGATCAAATAGAGGCAATCAGATATTTTTTGTAAATAAAAGATATATAAAAGATAGAATACTGTCAAATGCAACAGAAAAAGCCTTTAAAGGGATGATACCTATAGGTAAGTTTGGTTTCCTGATTATGAATCTTGAAATGTCAGCAAATTCTGTAGATGTTAATGTGCATCCAGCTAAACTAGAAGTAAGGTTTGAAGATGAACAAAAAGTTTTTAAAGCAGTATATTATGCGATACAAGATACTCTATTAAAAGCAGAATTAATTGCAAATTCAGATGCTCAAATAACAGGAAAACTAGAAAAGACTAAAAATGTAGAGGAAAATAACGAAGAAGAAACTGAAAAAGAGCACAATTCAATAACTGGACTTTTTAGAAAAATAAGTAAAAATACAGACTTAGACAATAATTTTGATAATAACAATTTGGTAGAAAGTATTTATAGAAGTAGAATAAATGGAGAAAAGACAGATAATATCCAAAAAGAAGAGACAGTAGTAGAACAAAAAGAAAATGAGGTACAAATACAAAATAAAGAGGAAATAAAAAATACAATAAATGAATTAATGAAAATGGGACAATCTCTTACTGCAGAACAAATAAGAGAAAAATTAGAACAAATATCATCAGCATCTAATGTAGCCAGTCAGGTAGCAACAAATGATATAGTTGAAAAAGAAAATAAAGAAAATGTGCTTTTAGAAGATAGTGAAAAGTATGAAACAAAGCCTATAGACACAAAAGAATTAGAAAAATATTCTCCTGTAATAGAAGAACCTAAAAATAGTAATGAAGAATTGAAAAAAGAAGTTACAGAAGTTGCACCTGGAAATATACTAGCTAATATAGCCAAAGAAAGAGCCGAAAAGAAAGCAGAAGAAATTTTAACACAAGAAAGTTTTGAAAAGAAATTTGATGATATGTATGAGCAAATCTTTGGAAAAACAGTTGCAACTAAAAAGAAAGAACAAGAAGAAGAAAGGAAAGTAAATGCACAAGATATAGTCAGCAGTAATATAAACTTGTTTGAAGAAGATGAACAGTATAAAAATACCATACCATACAAATTTGTCGGAATTGCATTTGATACTTATATAATATTGGAAATTGAAAAAGAATTATATATTTTAGATCAACATGCAGCACATGAGAGAATAATGTATGAAAAAGTCAAGAAAAACTACTACTCAAACGAAGAAAAAGATTCACAACTTATGCTTTTGCCAGACATCATTACTTTGACACACAAAGAAATGAATATAGCTAGAGATAATATGGATAAATTTAAAAAGGCGGGGTTTGTATTAGAAGAGTTTGGAGAAAACACAATAAAACTTACAGGTGTACCAAATATATGCTTAGATTTAGATACAAAAGAATTATTTTTAGAGACTTTAGATGAAATAAATACTGTAGCAAGAACAGCTAAACAAGAAATAGAAGAAAGATTTATAGCAACAATAGCTTGTAAAGCAGCAGTAAAAGCAAATATGGCACTTACTCAAGAAGAAGTAACAAATCTTTTAGATCAATTGTTAAAATTACCAAATCCGTTTACTTGTCCACATGGCAGACCTACAGTGATAAAACTTAGCAAAACGGATATTGAGAAAAAATTTGCTCGTAGAAAGTAATATGAAAGGATAAAATAGTAAAATGACAGTAATAAAAATAGTAGCATTTATAATATTTTTAATTGCATGTGTAACTATATATCACAACACAAATTCTTTTGAACCTAAAAAAAGAATTTTGTATATTATAGTTGGAATAATTATTATGTATGGAATAACTAGTATTATTTGTGCAATAGACACAAATGGAATACAAATAGAAAGTGAGCAAGCCTTAGAGGATACGATTAATGTAATAAAAATAATATTTACCCCAATTAATGCAATGATAGTACTATCTAGTATAGGAAATACAATGGGAAAAGCAAAAGATCAAGAAATAACAACAGATAAAGCGGGAAAAAGACTAGTTATAATATTTATATTGTTCATAATAATATTAATATTTGAAACAAATTATATAAAAGAATTCATAACTGGAGTACTAGGATAAAACAGAAAGAAGAGAATAGTTATATGGAAAAACCAATGGTAATTGTAATATGCGGACCTACCGCATCAGGAAAAACAGATATTGCTATTGAACTTGCAAAAAAGATAAATGGGGAAATAATATCAGCAGATTCGATGCAAATATATAAGTATTTTGATATAGGAAGTGCAAAACCAACACTAGAAGAAATGCAAGGTATTAAGCACTATATGATAGATTTTGTAGAACCAAATAAAAGATATAGTGTAGCAGAATATAAAAAAGATGCAACAGAATGCATAAAAAAAGTAATCAGAGAAAACAAAACTCCAATAGTTGTTCGGAGGAACACGGATTATATATTAATTCACTTATATATGGTATAGAGTATGAAGATACAGAAATAGATGAAAAACTTAGAAAAAGGTTAGAAGATGAAATTAAAAAATATGGATTAGAAACTCTATATGAAAAGGCTTGTAAAATTGATGAAAAAGCAATGCAAAATATTAGTAGAAATGATGCAAAAAGAATAATAAGAGTAATAGAAATATATGAAAAAACAGGAAGAACAAAAACAGAAATGGAAGCAAATTCAAGAAAGGAATTAGAATTTGATTTTAAAGTATTTATAACAAGTTTAGATAGAGAAAAGTTATATGAAAAAATAAATAAAAGAGTAGACATTATGATTGATAAGGGATTGATAGAGGAAACAGAAAATATTTTAAATAAATATAATGAATATCCAACAGCAATGCAAGCTATTGGATACAAAGAAACAAAAGAATTTTTAGAGAAAAAAATAACAAAGGAAGAATTAGAAGAAAAAATAAAACAAGAAACTAGAAGATATGCTAAAAGGCAGATTACATGGTTTAAGAGAATAAAAGAAGCAACTTTGTTGGATATGGAAGAAACAACAGAGAAAAACGTAAGAAAAATATTGGAGGTAATTGATAGCTAATGAAAAGCAAAACTAAAAAGCATAATCTAGAAAAGAAAATACTTATAGTAATAGTTATAATAGTTATAGCTATTATTCCTTTATGCTTTTTATATAGTTTAGTAGAGCTAATAATTGAACCGTCTAATGTATTTGTTGTAGAAAATCGGCAAAATATATAATGAAGAATCAACAGTACGGATACATCATACGTGAAGAAGAAGTTCTTACAGGAGAAAACTACAAAAATGGACTTGTAGAAATAAAGTCAGAGGGAGAAAAGGTATCAAAAGGAGATAATGTTTTCAGATATTATAGTAATAATGAAAGTTCTTTGACTGAAAAAATTGCAGAGTTAGATGTAGAAATTCAAGAAGCATTAGCTGGTCAAACCGAAGTATATTCGGCTGATATACAAGCACTTGATAAACAAATTGAAGGTTATTTACAAAATATATTGCAAACAAACAATATAGAAGAAATCGAAGAATATAAATCTAGTATTTCAGAAGCATTAATAAAGAAAGCTAAAATAGCAGGAGAATTAAGTCCTTCTGGTTCATATATAAGTAGTTTAATAGAAGAAAGAAGAAAATACGAAGAAGAATTAAATAGTGGACAGGAATATATAACAGCAACTATGAGTGGTGTGGTGTCATATAGGATAGACGGATTAGAAGAAGTTTTAACACCTGATAATTTTGACAATATAAATGAAGAACTACTAGAAAGTTATAATTTAAAAACTGGACAAATGATTTCAACTAGTAAAGAGTCAGGAAAAATTGTAAACAATTATAAATGTTACATTGTAGTATTTTTAGATTCAGAAGAAGCAATAGAAGCAGAAGTACGGAGATGAATTAACATTGAGATTATCTGATGCAACCGAAGTAGATGCGGAAATTAGCTATAAAAGAGAAGAAACTAGCGGAAAAATAATGCTAATATTTAAAATAAATAAAAGTGTTGAAGAACTAATTTCCTACAGAAAAATATCAATAGATGTTATATGGTGGAGTTATTCAGGACTAAGAGTACCAAATACTGCACTTGTAGAAGAAGATGGTTTATATTATGTAATAAGAAATAGAACAGGGTATACAGATAAAATATTAGTTAAAGTATTAAAACAAAATAAAGATTATTCAATAATAGAAAATTATGCAACAGAAGAACTGTTAGAACTAGGCTATACAAGAGATGAAATATCTTCTATGAAAAGTATAAGTCTGTATGATGAGATTTCAATAAATGGCGGAAGTTAGTGTTACGCAAATGTTACAAAAACATTAAAATTACATTACAACAAGAAAAACTATTGACAAATTAGAATAAAAGTAAGATACTATATATAGAAAAAAGCACAAAGGAAAAATTAGGAGGTTTTTTATAAATGGCTGGAAGTAATTTAATGAATAAAGTATGGAACTTTTTTGGAATAGAACAAGAAGATGAAGAATTAGAGTTAGAAAACTACGAAGAGGAATATGAACAAGAAGATGAAGAAGAAGAAAAGAGACTCTTTGGTAGAAAAAATAAAGTAGTAAATATGCCACAAGCTAATCAAATTAAAATGGTAATTTCTCAACCAACAACTTTTGAACAATCAGAAGAAATTTGCCAATACTTAAAAGAAAGAAAAGCTTGTATTGTTAATCTTGAATATGTAAACAAAGATGTAGCAAGAAGAGTAGTAGACTTCATAAGTGGTGGAGTTTATGCTTTAAATGGCCATATACAAAAAGTATCTAATTCAATATTTTTAATTGCACCAGCAAATTATGATATATCAAATGAAATGGGCAGAGAAGAAGTAAAGAGTAAGCTTTCAGTATCATGGTTAAAATAAAAAAATAAATAATTGAAAAAATAAGGCGAAATTGACTTGAAATTTCGTCTTTATTTGTATATAATAGTATATATTGTATGAAGTGGCAATTAATTTTTGCCGGAAGGGAGACAAAGTTATGATTACACCATTAGACATAGAAAATAAAAAGTTTTCAAAAAGAGCAATAAATGGTTATAATACAGAAGAAGTGGATGATTTTTTAGATGAATTAACAGTAGCATATGAAAAAATATATAAAGAAGCTACAGATTCAAAAAAAATTATAGAAAATTTGAATACAGAGATTGCAAAATATAAGTCAATGGAGGCAACTCTTCAAAATACATTAGTAATGGCTCAAACTACTGCAGAAGATGTTAAAAATGTTGCTAAACAGCAAGCTGAGGTAATTATAACTGAAGCTCAAACTGCAGCTAAAGAGGAACTTTTGAAACTAAATTCAGAAATAAAATTAAAAGAAAAAGAGTTGGAAGATTTACAAAAACAATTTGATATATATAAGGCTAAAATGGAATCATTATTGATTTCACAATTGGAATTACTAAAAGACTCTTTAAAAGGTTAAAAATAAATTATAGCGATTCTTTTCAATTTAACACTTTTAGGTTAAATTGAATTAGAATCGTTTTTACTTATAAGGCAAAACTTAAAAATTGCGAAAAATTTACTTATGAAGTTTATAATCATCTGTTCTGTATAATAAATAGTCTAAACTCACATTATAAAAATCTGCAATCTTACAAAGTATTTCTAAAGGTATATTTCTTCTACCTATTTCATAATAAGAATAAGCAACTTGTGAAATATTTAAAAATTCACTAATTTGCTCTTGAGTTAAATCATTATCTTCTCTTAAATCTTTTATTCTAGTTTTTACCATTCCCATGAAATCCTTTCAAAATTTAGTTAGTTATGGTTTTTAACTTTTTTGTATAATAATAAAAAATCTCTACTATATAAAAAATCTTATAATAAAAGAAAATTTATATTGACTTTTAAAACATTTTGTTTTAAAATGTAGAAAAGTAAAACAATTTGTTTTAAAAAACTTAGCCATGCAAACACAAAACGAAGCTACGGATAAGTTATGTGAGAACATTGGCATATATTTCTCTTTATGGTTAGGAACCTGTGGTTTTGGATTTGGTTTGGTTTTGACTTTTACCATTTGGTTTCTAACCATAAGGAGAAAATAAACTCACAATATTTTGTAAAAAACATAATAAACATGTTAAAAATTTATTATTTACTAAAAATAAAAAATTATGCAAAAAAGTCAAAATCAAAAATAAAAAACTAAGGAGGAAGTCAAATATTTTAGAAAAGAATATCAGCAAAAAGATATATTTTCTAAAATAAAAATGCTCTTCAAGAAAGGAAGAAAAAATGAAAATCAAAGTTAGACCAAACAAAAAAGCCGATTTAGTTCGGATATGTTGATTGCCAAAAAAATAGGAAAGAAGAGGGAATAACCCTAATAGTATTAATAGTATCAGTAATAATACTAATAATCCTCGCAGGAGTAGTAGTAAGTCAAATACTAGGAGATAATGGGATATTATCAACAACAGAAACAGCAGCAAAAAGTTATTCAATAGCAGAATATAAAGAGATGATAGAAGAAGCAGTCCAAAGAACCATATTAGAAAATGCGATACTGCGGAGAAGAAGCAACACTAGATGACTTAAGAGAAAATATAAATAATTTAGGAACAGGGTTTCAAACAATAACAAAGGATGACAATATAAGTGATATAATAGTAAAAACAACAGAAGGATATTTGTTTGAAGCATACTTTGATGAAATTTTAAGTGAATATCATGTAGAATATATGGGAGAAGCAGACTCAAGCTACATACCAGAAGTAAATATAACATATGATGAAGTACTAGGACAAATAGAAGTAAATGCAACAACTGGAAATATAAGTAAAATAAGTATCACATCAAATGCAGAAGAAGTAGCAAGTGGAAGTTCAAACATATTAACATATACAGTCACAAATTCAGGGCTATATATAGTAACAATAGAGACAAAAGAAGGAATAACAAGATACGGATATATAGATGTAAGCCTAAAGAAAGATATATTAATAGCACCAGGAATAGAGATAGCAGCAGGAACAGAAGGGACAAATGGGTGGTATAAAACAGAAGTAAATGTAAGTATAGACCCAAGTGGAACAAATGGGCAAAAAATGAAATATAAGTTAGTCGGAGCAACAAGTCAAGAAGAAACAGAAATAACAAACATGAGTACAACAACAGTAATAACAATATCAAATGCAGGACTAACAAAAGTAGTAGCATGGGTAGAATATGAAGAAGAAGGCAAGACATATAAATCAGACTATAGTTACTATAACGTAAAAATAGATAATGTAGCACCAAATACGCCAACAGCAAGTATAAGTGCAACAGAAGGAAATGAAGTATCAAATATAAGCACATACTGGTATAAATCAACAGTAGAAGTAGAAATAACAGCAGAAGATGAAAACTCAGGAATATATGGATATACATATAGTATAACAGGAACAAAAAATGTATCAGAAACAAGTTTAATAGGAACAAAACAAAAAATAACATTTGAAACAGACGGAACATTTACACTAATAATAAAAGCAATAGACAAAGCAGGAAATATATCAAATGCCTATACATTAACAGTATATAAAGACTCAACAGAGCCAAATGAGTTTGTACCAAATATAAGTAATGTAACAAATAATTCATTTACAATATCAGCATATACAGTAGATGCAACATCAGGAATAGCAAAATATGAATACTATGTAAATAACGATAAAAAATACGAAGGAACAGATAATACATATACAGTAACTGGACTAACAAAAGACACAACATATGGAGTATATGTAGTTGCATATGATAATGCAGGAAATGCAAGAGCAAGTTCATCAGTATCAGTATATACATCACAATCAACATCAGGCTCAACAGGAGAAATTGGAGCAGTAGATGACGGAACGACAATAGGATATGGAACATATACTTTAACATATGATGCAAATGGTGGGATGCAAAGTAGTGTACCAGATAGTAGAACATTTATATATGCAGAAGAAATAACCTTAAGCACAGTAGTACCTAGATATGATGAAGACGATACAATGGGATTTATTGGTTGGTCAACAGACCCATATACATATGATAAAATATATTATGCAGGAAGTGATTTTCAAGCTTTTGGAAATGTTACCTTATATGCAGTTTGGACAACTGATGCAACAGTAATATTTGATGCAAATGGTGGAGATTATACCCCAAGTTCTGTAACTTTCCAAGCAGGAGAATCTATAACACTTCCTACATCTGCAGGAACATACTATGGTTCAAATAGTTCATTAACTACATCAGCAACTCTACTTGGATGGTCAACGACTAAATATACAACAAGTGCAATTGTAGAGTATGAAGTAGGAACTCAATTTTCTAAAGGTGGAACTACAGTACTTTATGCAGTTTGGGATTTAGGATGTGTAGTTAAATTTACAAGTTATGGAACAAAAACACCAGCTAACAGAACATTTGCAAACGGAAGCTCAATTATTGTACCAACAGCTGAAGAAGTAGGTACGTATTCAAGTAATTCAAAAGCAGAATTTGTTGGTTGGTCGACAACTGCATATGGAAGTTTTTCTAATCCAGAAATGTTGGCAGGAGAAGGCAACTATAGTACATACACAAGAGGAACAACAACACTTTATGGTATATGGAAAGCAAGTGCATTTTTAGCACAAGGAGATGTTGTAAGTTATGAAGTACCAGGAGGAACAACAAGTACATATGGAACTTCTACATATACAGGATATACAAGTGAAACACAAAGCTGGACAGTAAGTTCTGGGACATATAGTTTTGCCGTTTTAAGAAGTAGAGCTACTACAGGATACTATACAGAAATAGTCCCATTACAATCATCAAATGTATTAATTATAACACCATATTATGCTTATAATTATTATGGCACCATTTCAAGGGCTATTTGTAATTTATATTATAATAGTACTTATGCTTATTCATCTCGTAGTGTAGGATATAACTATAACGGGAATAGCGGCTTGTATTCTACCCATGCTAGTGCATTGGGAACATTATAT
>CAYVWC010000009.1:0-13151 GCA_964455415.1 uncultured Clostridium sp. | reverse complement strand
CTATTATGGATATGCTTATACAGAGGAGGGTACATCATCATCAACTTCATCATTGAGTGGATCAAGAACTACATATAATCCAATAAAAGCACGGTGTTGTTCCAGTAGTGTTTTTACTTAATACTCTAGCTATCACTCGGAGGAGAGGGAACTGAGAGCAGTCCATATATTTTAAGTACTTAGATAAATATTAAGAAAATGAATAGTGGGAATTTTCCTGCTATTCATTTTTAAAGTGAATAAATATAAGCTAAATGGCATTTTTATTGTAGTTGTATAAAAGCAAAATATTATGGAGTTAAGCCACTTTTCTTAATAAAACCCCTTGACAGTTTACAATAATATGATAAAATAATATAGTAAGTTAAAATATATTCTAAAAAATTAGTTATATATATTATCTGTACATTGAAAATTAAATAGGAAAGAGGTAAGAGTTATGGAAAACGTTTTAACCATAATCGCCACAGTCCTAATCTCTGGAATAATCTTTATTCCAATTGGAGTAGTAATTAGAAAGAAAATTGCTGAATCAAAAATTTCAGGAGCTGAAAACGAAGCAGAAAGATTATTAGAACTTGCAAATAAAGAAGCTGAGAATATAAGAAAAGAGGAAATATTTAAGGCTAAAGAAGAAGTTATGCAAGCAAGAAATGAACTAGACAAAGAGATTAGGGAAAGAAGAGGCGAAGTACAAGCCCAAGAAAGAAGACTTATACAAAAAGAAGAAAACTTAGATAAAAGGGCAAACAATCTTGAGTTAAAAGAAAAAGATGTAGAAAAAAGATTACAAGACATTGAGAAAAGAAAAAAAGAATTGCAAGATGCAATTGCAAAACAGATGACTGAACTTCAAAGAATATCAGGTTTGACAGAAGAAGAAGCAAGAAATAGAATTCTAGTAGAGCTTGAAAAGCAAATGACTACAGAAAAAGCAAACCTAATAAAAGAAATGAACGAAAAAGTCAAAGAAGAGTCAGCAAAAAAGGCAAGAGAAATACTTACTTACACAATTCAAAAATGTGCTGCTGATCATACATCTGAAACTACAGTATCAATAGTTGCACTTCCAAGTGACGAAATGAAAGGAAGAATTATTGGTAGAGAAGGAAGAAACATAAAAGCACTTGAGACATTAACAGGTATTGATCTAATAATAGATGATACCCCAGAGGCAGTTGTATTATCAGGATTTGATCCACTAAGAAGAGAAGTTGCAAAAATCGCATTAGAAAAATTGATTGAAGACGGAAGAATACATCCTGCAAAGATTGAAGAAATGGTTGAAAAAGCCAAAGAAGAGGTTGCCGAAACTATAAAGTCTGAAGGTGAAAGAGCAACATTGGAAACAGGAGTTATAGGGTTAAACCCAGAACTTATAAAATTAATTGGTAAGTTAAAATATAGAACAAGTTATGGGCAAAATGTATTAAACCACTCAATAGAAGTATCGAATCTTGCAAGAATTATGGCAGAAGAACTAGGGTTAGATAGTAAGAGAGCAGCAAGAGCAGGACTTTTGCATGATATAGGAAAAGCACTTGACCATGATATGGAAGGAACACATGTTGAAATAGGTGTAGAAATTCTTAAGAAATTCAAGGAAAATCCTTTAGTAATAAATGCAGTTGAAGCACATCATGAAGATGTAGAACCTCAAACATTAGAAGCTGTCCTTATACAAGCTGCTGATGCAATATCTGCATCAAGACCAGGAGCAAGACGTGAAACATTAGAAGCATACATTAAGAGATTAGAAAAACTTGAAGAAATTGCAGATTCGTTTGAGGGAGTTGATAAATCTTACGCTATACAAGCAGGTCGTGAAGTCAGAATAATTGTAAAACCTGAAAAAGTATCAGAAGCAGAGATGACAATAATGGCAAGAGATATAGCAAAGAAAGTAGAAGATGAAATGGATTATCCAGGACAAATAAAAGTAAATGTCATTAGAGAATCAAGAGCAATTGAGTATGCAAAATAATGAAAATTGTTAATCCAAATATTTTATGAAAATAGGGAATTTCAGTAAATGAAGTTCCTTATTTTTTTGTGCAAATAATATAAATCAAATGTTGCGTTAGTAAAAAAAATATAGTATTATATATGAGAAAAGGAGGAATAAGCAAAATGAATATATTAGTTATAGGTGATTTAGTAGGAGAAAGTGGCTTAAAAAAATTATCAGAAGAGATAGAAAAGATAAAAGAAGAATATAATATAGATTTCACAATAGTAAATGGAGAAAATGTTGCAGAAGGTATGGGAATAACAAAAAAGTTATTTGAAAGAATAATAAATTCTGGAGTTGATGCTGTGACAATGGGAAATCATACTTGGGGGAAAAAAGATATTTTTTCATTTATAGATCATCCAAAACTTATCAGACCTGCTAACTTACCAAAGGGAGTTTGCGGAAAAGGATATGGAATATATAATTGCAAAGATAAGAAAATTGCAGTAATAAATCTAATAGGAAGAACAGATATGAACATATTATCTGAAAATCCATTTATCGAAGTATCAAATATTATAGAAGAAATAAAAGATAAAGCAGACATAATTATAGTAGACTTTCATGCAGAAGCAACAGCAGAAAAAATCGCTATGGGATATTATTTAGACGGCAAAGTTTCTGCAGTATTTGGAACACATACACATGTACAAACAGCAGATGAGAGGATATTAAATAAGGGAACAGGATATATAACTGACATAGGAATGACTGGACCAAAAGAATCGGTAATAGGTATGGATATAGAAGCATCTTTAAAAAGGTTTGTAACAACTCTTCCAGAAAAATATAGAGTTGCAACTGGAAGTGCAATGTTAAATGGTTGCATATTTGAAATTGATGACGATAATTGTAAAACTAAGAAAATTATAAAAGTTAAACTTTAAAAAATGTCGAAAAATACTGATTTTACACGAACGAAACTTCCATTTTTTTCCAGAAAATACTAGACAACAAAATCTAAATGTTATATAAATATTAATGTTCAAATGAAACAAAAAAATAAATTAGAGGAGGCACAAACAATGGAAGTTTTAAAAATTTCATCAAAATCAAATCCAAATTCAGTAGCAGGGGCAATTGCTGGTTTGGTAAAGGAAAGTAACAAAGCAGAGATGCAGGCAATTGGAGCAGGAGCATTAAACCAAGCAATCAAGGCAGTTGCAATAGCAAGAGGATTTGTAGCGCCATCTGGAGTAGATTTAGTATGTGTACCAGCTTTTGCTGAGGTTGAGGTTGAAGGGGAAGATAGGACACGGAATTAAAATTCTTGTAGAATCAAGGAATTAAATAATATTGATATTAGTAAATAATTGTAAATTAAAGAAAGATAGAAAGCATTTAATTTTCTATCTTTTTTTAATTTATTGTTAGATAATTTAGTAAAAAGATAAAACTATTTTTGGTATAATTTCAAATAATATCAATTCTACAACAAATGATAATAATTGTACTATATAACACTTGTTTGATAAAAACAAATATGATATAATGAAAAAAGTTTTAGTTTAAGGAGTTATAACATGGACGAAAATCAAGTCGAAGGAAGAAATGCTGTACTAGAATTAATTGATAGTGGAAAAGACATAAATAAAATATTTATACAATCAGGAGAAAAGCATGGTTCAATTATGAAGATAATTGCTAAAGCAAGAGAAAGAGGAATAGTTATAGTTGAAGTACAAAGAAGGAAATTAGATGAAATGTCAACATCACATAATCATCAAGGAGTTATAGCAAGTGTTCCTCCATATGAGTATGTAGAAGTAGAAGATATATTAGAAGAAGCAAAAAATAGAAATGAAGCTCCATTTATACTAATATTAGACGGAATAGAAGATCCACATAATTTAGGTTCAATAATAAGAAGTGCAGAAACTGCTGGTGTTCATGGAATAATAATTCCAAAAAGAAGAGCAGTCGCTGTTAATTCAACAGTTAGTAAAACATCAGCAGGGGCAGTTCAATATATGAAGATTGCAAGAGTAAATAATATAAATGAAACAATTAGAAATTTAAAAAATAATCGGTGTATGGATATGTGGAACTGATATGAACACAGATACAGTCTACTATAATCAAGACTACACAATGCCTATCGCAATAGTAATAGGTAATGAAGGGGCAGGAATTAGTCGATTAACTAAAGAGAATTGCGATTTTCTTGTAAAAATTCCAATGGTAGGAAAGATTGACTCATTAAATGCCTCAGTTTCAGCAGGAATTATAATATATGAAGTACTAAAGACAAGGCTAAGCAAGGATTTTTAGAGTGGAGGATTGTTGTTTTGGAAGAAAATAGTATAATTAGACCAGAACTTGAAAGTATAGAAGAAGATAAAATAGAAAAATCATTAAGACCAAAAACTCTGGAAGAATATATAGGACAAACAAAGGTTAAAGAAAATATGAAAGTATATATAGAGGCTGCGAAAAAAAGAGGAGAGCCTCTTGATCATATTCTTTTATATGGACCTCCAGGACTTGGGAAAACAACACTTTCAAATATTATATCTAATGAAATGAATTCAAATATAAAAATAACATCAGGACCAGCAATTGAAAAACCAGGAGATTTGGCGGCAATACTTACTAATCTCTCAGAATTTGATGTCTTATTTATTGATGAAATACATAGACTAAATAAGAGTGTCGAAGAGATACTATATCCTGCTCTTGAAGATTATACATTAGACATAATAATTGGAAAAGGACCAAGTGCAAGGTCAATAAGACTAGACTTACCTAAATTTACTCTAATTGGAGCAACGACTAAGGCAGGTTCACTTGCAACTCCATTAAGAGATAGGTTTGGTATTGTTTCAAGATTAGAGCTATATAATACAGAGGATTTAACAACAATTGTAAAAAGGTCAGCAAATATATTAGAAATAAATATTGATAGCATAGCAGCAGAAGAAATCGCAAGAAGAGCGAGAGGTACTCCAAGAATTGCAAATAGAATTTTAAAGAGAGTAAGAGATTATGCGTTAGTCTTAGGAGATCGGAAATATTACATTAGATATTGCAAAAATTGCACTTAGAAAACTTGAAATTGATGAACTGGGATTAGACGATATAGATAGAAAAATGCTAGAAACAATGATAGAAAAATATAAAGGTGGACCAGTTCGGAATAGAGACTGTTGCTGCAACAATAGGAGAAGAAGTAGAAACAATAGAAGATGTTTATGAACCATATTTAATACAAATCGGTTTTATATCACGTACACTTAGAGGAAGAATTGTACTTCCAGATGCGTATAAGCATTTAGGATATAAATATAATGACTAGGAGAATATAATGAAAAATAAATTTGTACTAAAGAATATAGTATTATTCGTAGGATTTATAGTAATTGCAAGTAGCAATGTATTTATACAAGAACTTTCTAATCTTGACGAAATGTGGATATATAATTTTGCTAGATGTATATTAGAAGGGCTTTTGCCATATAAAGATTTTAGCATAATAATAACTCCACTTTTTCCAATGATTTCGGCTATATTTTTAAAAATCTTTGGAAATGAAATGGTAGTATTAAGAATTGCTGAAACGGTATTAATAGCTACTATTTTATTTATGATGTTAAAAATACTTAGAAGATTAAATGTTAATAAAGGAATTTCACTTCTCTTTGTAATTCGGAATTTATTATATGTATTCAGCAGTATTTTCCTTTGATTACAATTGGGCAGTACTACTAGTTTCTTTAATAGTTTTATACTGTGAATTAAAAAATTATAAAGAATATTTAAAGTTTGATTTTAAGAAAGATTTGTTACTTGGAATTTTAGTTCGGAACTAGTATACTTCTAAAGCAAACAACAGGACTTGTTTTGGCAATTGTTTTTGTCGGATATAAAATACTAGAAATCAGAAAAATTAGTGACTTTAAAATTTATTTGAAAATCTTAGGAACACGACTTATTGGAATATTAGTACCATTGATTATTTTTGCAATATATTTAACATTTAATGGTATTTGGATAGATTTTATAGATTATACAATATTAGGATTAAAAACATTTTCAAATACTGTACTTTATGAAAATTTACTAAATGAAATACTTTACACAATACTTGCTTATATGATTCCTATTAATATTGGTTTATTTGTATTAACATATATTTTCACATTATCACAAAAGGATTTAAAAGATAAGGACTGGGCAAAGAGACTAAGAATACTTTTGGTATATGATATTGCAACAATATCTGCAATTTATCCAATTGCAGACAAAAATCATTTTGCAATTGGAACTATTTGTACTCTTATAACATCAGTTTATTTAATATATGAAATAATTGTATATTCTTTTAAAATATTAAACAAAAAGAAACTTATTTTTGCATTAAAAACTTTTTTTGAGACTGTGTCATTACTAATAATGATAGTATTTGTAGCAAAAGCGTTGATTTCAGTAATAGGATTTATACAAGGAATAAATGGGCAAACTTATTTAAACCATTTTAAATATATACCTACAAGCGAAAATTTACAAACAAGAATAAACATGGTTGATGAATATATATTAGAGCAAAAAGAAAATGGGATAGATGTATATATATTAGACACTATGGCAGCAGCCTATATTATTCCAACAGATGAATATCATAAAAATTATGATATGTTTAATCTAGGTAATTTTGGAAGCAGAGGAACAGAACGGAATAATAGAAGATTTAGAAAACGAAGAAAATATAATAGTACTTATTATGCAAGATAATTATAAAAAAAATTGGCAATTACCTGTTGAAATTATTGAATATGTGAAAGAAGAATTTAATTTAGTAGGTAGTATTGATGTATTTGATATATATGAAAAGTAAATATGTTAAAATATTTTGAAAGGACGAATAATGGGAATTATTTACTTAATATCAGTTTTATTTTTGATTACAACATTTGTATTAATAAAAAAGACAGAAAAAGTATTAGATGTCATAAGTTTTATAGGGATAACGATAGTTGTATTATTAGCTTATAATGCTTTTATTTGTTATGTAATAAACTTTATAGGAATTCCAATAACGCTTTTGAGTCTTAGTATTATAAATGTTATATTTGCAGTAATAATGCTAGTAATAATTTTAATAAAAAAAGAAAGACAAAAATACAGTTTTAACAAACTCAGTTTATTGTGTATAGGTATAATATTAATTTCAACTCTTGTTGTTTCCTATTTGAATTTTGGGTTTCCATTTAATATAAAATATGAAACAGGAGATCCTGCAGTACATTATCTAACATCTGTAATATTTGCTGAACAAGATAGTTTACTTAATCTTAATGTAGATGAAGTACATGACTCTTTTGAGGGAAGAAAAATAGGGTCATATGTTAATAGTGGAATAATAATGAAATGCTGTTCTAGCTTTATGGACGACATAGATTATTATAAAATATTTATCGCCTTTGGCATATTTATATTATTTATGACTGGTGCTATGATGTATTTGACTTTAGAAAAATTTACAAAAACTAAAGATGGAAAAATACTTGCACTAATTGTAAGCTTAATATATGTTATGGGATATCCACTAAATAGTTTACTCTTTGGATTTGAGTATTTAAGTTTAGGAATACTAGTTCTAGGAACTATAATACATATGGTTTACTATTTTGAACATGAAGAACTAAAATTCCCATTTTATATAATAATATTTGCACTTTTAAACTTTGATGTTTTTTGTTCATATTACATGTTTGTACCTTTTACATATAGTGCACTTTGGATATATTTTTGTATACATAGTAAAAGAAAGAATAAGAAGATATTATGCAAAGAAAATATAACTATATTATCAGTTACATTACTTGTTCCGTTTTTTCTTGGGTATATATATCATCTAGCTCCAAACATATACAATATATTCCATATGGATGCTTGGGAAGCTCTAAAAAATTCACTTAAATTTTCATCAGGAATATTAAACTATAGTTTTTCACTTTACGGATATATTTATGTGAACTTCTACTCGAATATGATTTTGCTTTTACCTCTTGCAATATATTATATCTATAGAAGAGTAAAAGAAAAAAACTATTTTTCATATGATATAATATTTCTAGTATTTTTACTCCTATTTATCGGTATTTTAGGATTAGGAGTGAAATTTGAAAAAGTATCAGTGTATTTCCTAATGAAAAACTATTACGCACTTTGGTTTATACTATTTTATATGAATTTTAGAGGACTAATGTATATTTATAAATCAAATAAAGCAAAAACTTATGCGTTTGTTGTCTTTTATGTATTATTAATAATACTTAACTTATTATTTGTAGATGCACCACTTGAAAAAGATCCAATAAATCAAAATGAAAGTATTTCAAATGTGGTAGAAATATTTGGAGTAAATAAAACTATTATTACTGATAGAGAAGTAGATTATAATCTGGATGAAATAGAATTATTACGTTATGTAAAAGAGAATATTGATTTTTCTAGTAATACCGTAGAATTTCTGGGAGATAATGAACAAATATTTTGGGAATACAGCATGCTTAGATATGTAAATTATGATGACTTTTTAGATGATCCACAATATGGAGGACAAGACAGATTAAATTTAAAAGCAATGACAGCAGATGAAAAAATAGGTAAAGTCGATTACATGGTATATTTTAAGAGAAGTTCATATTTTCAAAGTGTTGAAAATATTATCTTTGAAAATGGTGAAATAGTATACGAAAATGAAGCAGGAGGAATAATCAAATATAATTTAGGGGGATAATACAATGAAAAAAACTTTAATAAAGTACATAGTATTGTTTATTTGTATAATAGCATTGTTTATAGCATTATTAACATTAACATCATTAATTCCAAGAGAAAGTATAGAAGAACATACACAAGAAAGTGCAGAAATATTAAATGAACAAGGAAATAGTCTATATATACCAGTAAGAGGCTGGATTATGATGTTTGATAATTTCACAGATGCTTTAATGATAAATACAGCTTATTCAATAGATAATAATGCTCCACTTTATTCAGCAATGGTTGCAAGAAAAAATTATATTCCAGGGGTAACGAAAACAATATATGAAGATGATGTTGGAAAACTAAAGTCAGCCTCAAAATACGATGAGTTAGATCAAGTAGGGGAATTAAACGACACGGTAAATGGAGATATTGAGGAGTCATTTGAATATGCAAGATATTGGCATGGATATCTAGTACTTTTAAGACCTGCATTGCTTTTAGGAAATATAGGACAAATACGAATAGCATTAATATATATATTTATAATATTATTAGCAATTTTGACAATAATTCTTGCAAAGAAATCTAATGTATTATATGCACTAGCAGTTGCAAGTGGAGTATTGGGCATAGATTATTTATATATAGGTCTAACACTTCAAAGTACACCAGTATTTTTGGTAACAATTATATCAAGCATTATAGTTGCACTTATGGCAAATAAAATGAAGAATATATATATGCCACTATTTATAATTGGGATGATAACATCATATGTTGATTTTCTAACAGTACCAATCATTTCTTTAGGACTTCCACTTACAGTATATTTTCTAGTTTTACAAAAACAAAAAACAATAACACTTAAAGAAACAATAAAAATAATAGTTATCGCATCAATAAATTGGGGAATTGGATATGTATTTACTTGGTTTTCTAAATGGGTAATTGTAGATGTATTATATGGGAAAAATGTAATAGGAACAGCAATTGGACAAACTTTATATAGAACAATTCCAGATGCTAACGAAGGATTTTTGCAAATGGCAAGTAAGGCCATAGAAATTATAAAAGAAAATATAATTTTTCTATTATTTGCTAGTATGCTTATAACAATTATAAGAGAAACAATAAATAGAAATAAGCCAAAAAGTATAAAAGATAGATTAATAGATGCTATGCCATACGTAATTATAATGATAATGCCATTTGCATGGTATTTTGTATTTGAAGAACATTCAATTAGCCATATACCTTTTACCTATAGATCAGTATTACTATTATTAACAAGCATACCATTAATAATTTTAAAAATGTCAGAACGTGAAAAAATAAAGGATTTGAAAATGTTAAGTGATAAAAATGAGGTGCAATTTGAAGAAAAGTAAACATATAAATAATTATATAATTACATTTTTAATAGTTTCAGTTATAATACTATTTATATATTTTTTAGAAGGATATACACCATTTGGAAATAACACATTAGCAACTATGGATGCAGAAATTCAATACTTAGATTTATTTATGTATTTAAAAGATGTGTTGTTAGGAAAAAATAGCATTAGCTATTCTTTTGGTGCTGGATTAGGTGGCAATATGATAGCAGTTTTTAGTTACTATTTATCTTCACCACTAAATTTATTAATAATATTTTTTAATAAATCTAATCTTGAAATATTTTTTAACCTTATTGTTATGATAAAGTTAAGTATTGCAGCAGTAACATGTACATATTTTTTAAAGCATAGATTTAATAACAAAATAGAAAATTATTGTGTTATATTACTTTCAGTAAGTTATGCACTATGCCAATATAACATTGCACAATCAAGCAACATAATGTGGCTAGACGGAGTATATCTACTACCACTGATTTTACTTGGAGTATATAATAATATAAATAAAAATAAAAGCTTATTGCTTATTTGTTCGGTAGCAGCATCAGTTATATTTAATTGGTATACAGGATTGATAAATTGTATATTCTCTATTTTTTGGTTTATACTTGAGATTGCAATTTCTGAAATAAATAATAAGGAAAAATTTGAATTTAAGAAAAAGACAAAAGAGTTATTTTCAAAAGCTTTAAATTTTGGAATAGTAATGATTATAGGGGGACTAATAAGTGCAATTATATTATTACCTACTGCTATATCACTTCAAAGTGGAAGAGGAACTTTTGAATTTGGATTATTGAAAAATTGGTCATTTGTAGGAGATATATTAACAGTCATACCAGAATATACATTAGGAGCAGTTAGTGAGCAAGACAAAGTATCTTTATTTTGCGGAAGCTTTGTCCTTATAGGATTGTTAGGTAGTATATTTTCTAACAAACTATCGAAAAAAGAAAGAATATTGTTTGGAATATTTTTAGGCATTATTATACTAATGTTTTATTGGAATCCATTTTTTGTTGTATTTTCAATATTTAAAGATGCAAGTAGTTATTGGTTTAGATATTCTTATGTTGGAATATTCAGCATAATATTTATTTCGGCATACTTTTACAAAGACAAAATTGAAATAAATCAAAAAAGTTTTATAAAACCTATTCTCATATTTATATTATTAGTAATGCTATTAAATGCTATTTTTGGTGTAAATAGCATAAATAGAATATACTTAAGTGTAATATTCATGATAGCAATTGCTTGCTCACTTATATTTATAAACTACGTAAAAGTAAATAAGAAATTTCCAATAGCAATATTGTGTATACTTGTAATTTTAGAAATGACATATAGCACAAAAGCTTTAATGGATATATACCATACGACAACTTCGGAAATATTTTCAGATTATGTTCAAGAAGGAGAAGAACAAATAGAAGAAATAAAAAGTAGTGACAACGGATTTTATAGAATATCCCAAACTGCAACAAGAAATATGAACTCTACAACAAATTTAACAGCAAATTACAATGAACCACTTGCATTTGGATATTCAGGAATTTCTATTTATACTTCTGACCCTGATGAAAAACAAAGAACATTACTTGAAAATTTAGGATATAGAAAAAATGGAGATAATATGAATATTGTAAATACTTCTATATTAGGTTCAGATTCACTATTAGGAGTTAAATATATATTGTCAGAATATCAAATTAATGGTTTGGAAGAAACTGAAATATCAGAAAAAAACGGAAAAAGTGTATATGAAAATCCTTATGTATTGCCACTAGCATTTACATATGAAACTTCTGAAATGGAAACACAAAATACTACAAACCCATTTGAATATCAAAATGAATTATATAGTAAATTATTAAATGAAGAAGTTGAACTCTATATTCCATTAAACTTTACATCAACTGAAAGCACAGAAGTTGAAGGAGTTGTAAAAACATATAATGTAGAAATACCAGAAGGTAATTATGCAGTATATGGAAATTTATATATAGAAGGAGATAACACATCTACATTAAATGTAAATGATGAATATTCTACTGGATATTTTTGTTGGTTATCGCCAGCAGTATTTTATATTCCTACATCAGGAGAAAATGAAATAGTTAAAATAGAATTAACTTCAGAAGTGGAAAGCGATATAACACAAGAGCAATTTTATGCACTGCAGTTAGATGTATTAGAAGAAGTTACTAATAAAATTATTGAAAATAATACTGCAAATATAATTAGTATGGAAAATGGTAAGGTATGTATAGAAGCACAAAGTGATAAAGAAAATGGAGAAAAGCAGCTTCTTATATCAATCCCATATGATGAAGGTTGGAAAATTTTAGTAAATGGGGAGGAAGTAGAACCAGAAATATTTGAAGGTTGCCTTATATCTATTCCGCTAGAAAATGGAGACAACTATATAGAAATGACTTATAGTATTCCATATTTTAAAATAAGTATAGTAATTAGTATATTAGGAATAGTATTGCTTATAGGAACTGTAATATATGAGAAAAGAGATATTAAAAATGAAAGAGGTAAAAAATGAAGCTATTATTACATACATGCTGTGCGCCTTGTAGCGTATACTGCATAGATGCCTTAAGAAGTGAAGAAATAGAACCAACAGTATATTGGTACAATCCAAACATACATCCATATACAGAATATAAAGCAAGGCGTGATACATTAAAAGAATACACTAAATCAATAGAAGTAGAAGCCATATTTGAAGAAAATTATGGATTAAAAGAATTTTGTAAAAATGTAATAGATGATTTAGAAAATAGATGTGCAAAATATTGTTACAAAATTAGACTTGAACAAACTGCAAAATATGCAAAAGAAAATGGATATGATACATTTTCAACAACATTATTAATAAGTCCTTATCAAAATCATGAAGCATTAAAGAAAATAGGAGAAGAAATAGCTAAAAAATATGATTTAACTTTTCTTTATAGAGATTTTAGAGTGGGATTTAGAGAAGGACAAGCAAAAGCAAGAGAACTCGG
>CAYVWC010000008.1:12980-25966 GCA_964455415.1 uncultured Clostridium sp. | reverse complement strand
TTATATATCCTAATATGTCTATAACATCTACATTTGCTCTCTCTAAGTCATCAAAACATAATACTTTATCATCTGTTGAGAAAAAATCTGAATAATTAACTCTATCTCCATTTTGTGTTACCCCAAAAAGGTTTGCCATATCTATCCCTGTTTTAGCATACTCTGGTATTTTAGTTACACCATTTGTGTTCATAAATTTTTTGAGGTTTTTATCCATTAATTGTGTAGTTTCTATAAATATCTTTTTACTTATTTCTTCTAAATTTGATATTCCGATATAAAGACATGTATATGGTTGTAAATGATTTACCGATTTAGAGTCATTGATTCAATTTTATTTCTAACTTTGTTGTTCCAAAAATAAGTCTTCCCTGATCCCCATTCTCCGATTAATCATAACTGCATAATCTGTATAATCTGCTCTTACATAATCTAATATACTCTCAACTAATTCTTCCATTTGTTACTCTAATCCTTTCTATTGTATAACTAATTTTCAATTTAGCTTTTAGATTTTTAACTATTTTGCTAAAGTTAATACTAAAACTTCTTTGGCTTTATTTGCCTTTAAAATTTTACTACATTCATTTACTGTACTTCCTGTTGTATATATATCATCAAAAAGAATTACCTTCTTTCCTTCTATTATTTTTCCTTGTTGCATATCATAAGCATTTTTTACATTTTGAATTCTTTTAGTTTTTGAAAGTTGACTTTGTCTTTCGTTATTTACTATTTTTTTCAGTATTTTTTCATATTTAAGTTCTTTTACATTTTTTGCTATTTCCTTTGCAATTAGTTCGCTCTGATTATATCCTCTCTCATTTTTTCTCTTTTTATGTATTGGTACTGATATTATTATATCATAAGATTGTATTATTCTATATATTTTTTCATTTTTTAATATTATTTTTGCAAATGTTTTATACATATATGGTTTGTCTGAGAATTTGTATGACAATATTTTATCTCTAAATTCTCCTTCATAGTTTGCCAAATATATAAGTTTATCAAATGGAGCATTTATTTTTATGATTTCATTATATTTTAAATAATCGTTCATTTCTTCTAAACACTTATCACATAAGCTATTTTTATCAATATTATCACAAAATCCACATACATCTGGATAAATTAAATTAAGGAAAAAATCTAGTATGTTTATCACCTTCTTAATTATCTTTTATTATTTTAAATTTGTTCTAGTTTATATTCTAATCCGTGTATTTCTAATTTTTGCATCTGTATTTTTTATCATAAATTGAATTACATCTTTACTTCCAACTATTATTAACAATTTTTTTGCTCTTGTTATTGCTGTATATAATAAATTTCTTGTCAGTAACATTGGTGCAGTTCTCACTATTGGAAGAATTACAACATCAAATTCACTTCCTTGTGATTTATGAACAGTAATTGCATATGAGTGTTCTATTTGATCTAAATCTGAAAACATATATTCAACTTTTTTGCCGTCATAATCTACTTCTACTGTTTCTGAAATTGTACTTATATTTGTTATTGTCCCCATTTCTCCATTAAAGATACCAGTTCCTATGTTATCATCTTGTTCCCACTCAATGTCATAGTTATTTTTCATCTGCATTACTGTATCTCCTTCTCTAAATGTAGTTGCTCCTATTGCTTTTTCTCTTTTCTTTTTGTCAATTGGGTTTATTAGTTCTTGTACTTTTTTGTTAATCTCTCTTGTTCCTACTTCTCCTTTTTTACTAGGTGTTATTATTTGTACACTTCTATAAGTATCATAGTCTTCAAATCTTTTTAGTCCGTCTTTATACAAAGATAAAACAAAATTTAAAATTCTTTCTTGACTTGTTTCTTGAACAAAAAAGAAGTCCTTTTTTAATTCTTCATTATCTTCCTCAGTAAAATATTGTCCTGAATTTACTCTGTGAGCATTAAGTATTATTTTGCTTCTTGCAGCTTGTCTAAAAATTTTATCTAATACTATTACTTTAATTCTTTTAGATGCAATTATATCTTTAAGTATACTTCCAGGTCCAACAGACGGAAGCTGATCAACGTCTCCCACTAAAACAAGTTTTGTTCCTTCATATATTGACGTAAGTAAATATTTCATGAGTGCTAAGTCTATCATTGAAGTTTCGTCAACAATTATAACATCTGCATCAATTGGTTCTATTTTTATCTCTTCGTTTATATAATTAGTATCATTTATTTTATTAATTTGTAATAATCTATGAAGTGTTTTGGCGTCCTCTCCAGTTGTCTCAGTCATCTTTTTTGCTGCACGCCCTGTTGGTGCACAAAGTACTACTTTTTTCATTTCTTTTTTATATAATTCTATTATACTTTTTATAATAGTTGTTTTACCTGTTCCGTGGTCCTCCTGTTATAACACATACGTTATTTTCATTTATTGCAATTATTCCTTCTTTTTGTTTGTCTGAAAGTTCTATTTTGTTTATATCTTCTATTTTTTGCAATTTTTCTTCTATATTTTCTATGTGCTTTCTATTTTTTACATTATCTAGTCTTATTAGTTTTCCTGCTATAAAGACTTCTGCCTCATAATATTCTGTCAGATATATCCACTCTTCTTCGTCTCTTTCTTCTATTACTATAATTCCTTTTGTTTTCATTTGATTTAAGAAATCATTTATGGTACTTCCAGAAATTTGAAGAAGTGTTGATACAAAATCTATTAAGTTTTGTTTTATAACACAAGTATGTCCATTATATGTTGCAAGAAGTATACTATACTTTATCCCGTACATAATTCTCTGTTCATCATCACTATTTATTCCTAGTCTTAATGCAGCTTCATCTATTGTTTTAAAATTTATACCTCTAACTACATCTATCAATTTATATGGATCACTTTTTATCTCTTCTATAGCATTTATCCCATATATATCATATACCTTTTGAGCATTACTTGGGCTAATTCCTATTTCTTCTAGAAAACTCACGATTTTCCATAGTTCTCTACTCTCTCTAAAACTTTCTGAAATTTCTAACGCTTTTTCTTCAGTTATACCTTTTATTGTAGATAATTTATTGGGTTCATTTTCTATTATATTAATTGTGTCTTCTCCAAATTCTTTTATTATTTTTTTTGCAGTTTTAGCTCCTACCCATTTTATATTTCCACTTGCTAAATATCTTTCAAGAGCTTCTAAAGTTTCTGGCATATTCTTTTTAAAGGTATTTACTTTAAATTGCTTGCCATAATCTTTATGAGTTACATATTCTCCGAGATACAGTTATATTATCTCCTACATTTACAAATGGTAAAAATCCTACAATAGTTATTTCTCCTACGTTTTCTGTCAACAATCTGGCAATGGTATATGAATTTATTTCATTATAATATATGATTGCTTCAATCTGTCCTTCTAATTCCAATTTTTTTCCTCTCTTTTACTTTCTTAGATTTTCTATTGCCTCTTCATAATTTGTTTTGTTTACAATTGCAGAACCTGCAACAAAAATATTTGCTCCTGCACTTTTTACGCTTTCTATTGTTTCTGCATTTATTCCACCGTCTACTTCAATGTCAATATCTATGCTATTTTTTTCTAAATATTCTTTTAAAGATTTTACTTTTTCTATTGTTTCTGGAATTAACTTTTGTCCGCCTAGTCCAGGTTCTACTGTCATTATTAAACACATATGTATATATGGGAGATATTCATATATCTCTTCTATTTTTGTATTTGGTTTTATAGATATTCCGCACCTTTACATTATTTTCTTTTATGTAATTTATTAAATTCATTACTTCCTCTTTTGATTTTGTTGCTTCTAAATGAAATGTTATTATGTTAGGCTCTAGTCCCAAATAATCATCAACAAATGACTTTACATCTTCTACCATTAAATGCACGTCTAAAGGTATGTTAGATATTTGTTTTATTGAATTTGCATATTCTTTCATAATTTCTACTGTATTTTTTGGCACAAATTTTCCGTCCATTACATCTATGTGGAAATAGTCTGTATGGGCAACTTCCAATCCATAAAAAACTTTCATTGCATCTTTTTTTTCTACATTTAATATTGAAGTTGATATTTCTACCATTTATGTTCCTCCTTATCTCTTAAATCATTATATATTCTTACATAATTTTCATATCTTTCTACTTGAATTTTCCCTTGTTTAAGAGCTTCTTTTATTCCACAATTTTCTTCTTTTATGTGTGTACAACCTACAAATTCACAGTTTTTTATGTGGTTTTTAAATTCTATAAAATATTTTTCTAAATCCTTGCTATCTATCTCATAAATATCTATTGTCTGAAATCCTGGTGTATCTAATATATATGTATCTTTATCTACTTGATATAATGTAACATCTGTAGTTGTATTTTTACCCATTTTGTTTTTCTTGCTTATTTCTCCTTGAGTTGCAATTTCATTTTTTAGTATGCTATTTGTTAGTGTTGACTTTCCGCACTCCTGATTGACCTGCAAATGCTGTTGTATTGTTTTTTAATATGTTATTTAATTCTTCTAGTCCATAATTAATTTTATTGCTAGTTTTTATTACTTTATATCCGTACATTTGTATAGAGATTATATAGTTTTCTACTTGATTCTTCATCTAAATCTATTTTATTGATTACAATTATTGGTTTTATTTTAGAAAATTCGGCAAATGCCAGCCATTTATCTAGTGTCAGTAAATTTGGTTTTGGCATTTTACTTGATATAATAAATATAATTTGAGAAACATTAGAAACTTTTGGTCTTTTCATAAACGAAATTCTTTCTAATATTTTATTAATAACTTTTTGATTTTCATCAAATTCAACATTGTCTCCGAACTATGGGTTTTAGTTCTTCAAGTTTTATTTTTCCTCTTGCACTACATTCATATCTTTTTCCATTACTCTCAACAATATATGTATTTGAAACGATTTTTACTATTTTACCTATCATTTTTTACCTCTGATTTTCATAGATTAGAACTAAATATTTTAGAATATTTTTGTTAATTTGAAATCAACATAATCTGCACTTACTAGTTTTAGTTCTATGCCTGCAACATTACCCTCCACAGCCTCACTATGTGATTCTCCATGTAGATGACCATATATACATTTACTTACATTATACTTTTTCATTATATTTATAAAATCCGAGTTTTCTAGTAGGCTCTTATTCGTAGGTGGATAATGCATACAAACTATAATTTCTTTATCATTTCCGTATTTTTTTATTCCTTTAGTTATTGACATTTCTAATCTTAAAAATTCTCTTTTTAAAATTTTTAAGTTTTCATCATCTTTGGACGATAATATCCAACCTCTAGTCCCTGCAATTATCTTTCCTTCAAATTCATAAGCGTTATTATATAAAAATGATATATCTTTAAAATTATTTTTTTCTACAAACTCATTTAATTTTTTTAAACTACTCCACCAATAATCATGGTTTCCTTTTAACATTATTTTTTTTCCTGTAAGACAATCTAAATATTGAAAATCCTTATAAGTATTTTCCAGTGACATAGCCCATGAAAAATCTCCTGGAAGAAGAACTAAATCATTTTCTTGTACATTATCCATCCAATTTTTCATTATTTTAAATTCATGACTTGCCCAATTATCTCCAAATATATCCATTGGCTTTGGTTCTGATAAAGACAAATGTAAATCAGCAATTGCATAAATTGACATTAGTTCCCTCCTATCTTTAGATTTGGAATAGCATTTAAACTTAAATCCGATATATCTCCGCTTCAAATATCTATAATATCCTGCAGAAGCTATCATGGCTGCATTGTCTGTACAAAGACTAAGTTCTGGAAAATATACCTTTACATTTAGTTCTTCTCCAAGTTCCAAAAATTTTTTTCTTATATATGAATTTGCAGAAACTCCGTCCGTGCTAGTGCTACCTTGTTTAATCCTGTTTCTTGTAAAGCTTTTTTTGTGTTTTGTATAAGCATGTCTGTTACAGCTTGTTCAAAACTTGCACACAAGTCTTCTTTCTTTATATTTTTTTGATTATTATGTAAATTTAGCACTGCAGTTTTAATACCACTAAAACTAAAATCCAATCCCTCCATATGAGATTTTGGTAGTTCAATATTCGCTTTTCCGTTCCTTTGCTAAAGCATCTACTTTTGGTCCTCCAGGATATTGTAGTCCCATTACTCTTGCTACTTTATCAAATGCTTCTCCTATTGCATCATCTTTTGTTCTTCCAAGTATTTTAAATTTCGTATAATTTTCTATTTCTACTAGATGAGTATGTCCTCCTGATATTATTAGACATAAGAATTTAGGTTCTAATTCTTTAAAGGTTATGTAATTTGCTGCAATATGTCCTTCTATATGATTTACTCCGAACCAATGGTTTATTTAACGCATAGCTTAGAGCTTTTGCATATCCGCACACCAACAAGTAAAGCACCAACTAATCCTGGTCCATATGTTGGGCAAATAACATCTATATCACTTAATTTTATGTTTGCATCATTTATAGCTTTTTCAACTACCATTGATATTGACTCTATATGTTTTCTTGATGCAATTTCTGGGACTACTCCCCCAAATTCTTTATGGATTGGAATTTGAGTATTTATGACATTAGAAAGAACCTCTCGTCCATTTTTTACAATAGAAGCAGAGGTTTCATCACAGCTAGTTTCAATTCCTAAAACTGTTATATCTTTCATATTCTTAAATCATCCTTTTCCAAATCACATCAACTATATTTTTATTCTACAGCCCAAAAATTGCAAGCCCTATATTTATAAGAACACTATATAAGAAATTCAATATTGGAGAAATGATATATCCAGCAATTCCTGTTATCCAGATTACTAAAAATATTATATAAAATATTTGTTCATGTTCATAAATCCATTGTTTTCCTCTATATGATAAGAAATTCACCAATATTTTTGAGCCGTCCAATGGTGGAAGTGGTATTAAATTAAATATTCCTAATCCCAAATTCATAACTATTATATATTTTATAATTGTTACTACTATATATCCTACTTGTGTTAGAACAAAGCCATTTGCAAACCTATATATTGCACAGTATATCAAAGTAGATACTATTGCTAATACAAAATTCATTATTGGACCTGCTGCTGCAACTATTGCTTCACCTGCAGTTTGAGAATATCTTCTATCAAAGTTTCGTGGATTTATAGAAACAGGCTTTCCCCAACCAAATCCTACAAATAAAAGTAGCACAAATCCTACTGGATCTATATGGCTTAGTGGATTTAAGTTAAGTCTTCCTTGCATTTCTGGTGTATCATCTCCAAGTTTTGTTGCTGCATATGCATGTGCAAATTCATGAAATGTTATTGCAACTATTACTCCTGGTAAAGTTAAGAGTAGAACTAGCCACTCTAGTTGTGACATCCCCATAAGAGCTGTTAATACTAAGACTATTAGTATTAGATATATAAACCTTTTGTCTGTATAAAACATATCTCTATTCTCCTTTTTATTAATTAATTGGTTTCATTGTTGGGAATAAAAGCACATCTCTTATTGAAGCTGAATCTGTAAGAAGCATTACTAATCTGTCAATTCCTATTCCTATTCCTCCTGTTGGTGGAAGTCCATATTCTAGTGCATTTATATAATCTTCGTCCATCATACCCGCTTCTTCATCACCATTTTCTCTTGCTGCAATTTCATCTTTAAATCTTTCATACTGGTCAATTGGATCATTTAGCTCTGAAAATGCATTTGCATATTCTCTTCCACAGATAAATGCCTCAAATCTTTCTACAAGTCTTGGATCATCTTTTTTCTTTTTAGCTAAAGGTGAAATTTCTATAGGATACTCATATATAAAAGTTGGTTCTATTAGAGTATGTTCAACAAATTCATCAAAGAATAAACCTATAATATTTCCTCTTTTTTCTTTTCCTTCTGGAATTTCAACTTTCTTTTCTTTTGCAATACTTATTGCTTCTTCGTCAGTGTTTATTTTATTAAAATCTACACCGCAAGCTTCTTTTATACTATCTATCATTGTTATTCTTTTCCATTTTTTACCTAAATCAACTTCAGTTCCCTGATATGTCACTTTTGTTGTTCCACATACTTTTTCTGCACACCTTGCAAAAATTTCCTCTGTAATGTTCATCATGTCATTATAATCTTCATATGCTGAATAGAATTCGATTGATGTAAATTCTGGATTATGTCTTATGTCCATTCCTTCATTTCTAAAGATTCTTCCGATTTCGTATACTTTATCATATCCACCAACTATAAGTCTTTTTAAATTAAGTTCTGTTGCAATTCTTAAATACATGTCTAAACCCAAAGTATTATGATGTGTGATAAATGGTCTTGCTGTTGCTCCACCTGATATTGTGTTTAATATTGGTGTTTCAACTTCTAAATAATCCTTTTCATCTAATATTCTTCTTATTTCACTTATTATTTTACTTCTTTTTATGAAAGTATCTTTTACTTCTGGATTAACGATTAAGTCAACATATCTTTGTCTATATCTTAGGTCAGTATCTTTTAAACCATGAAATTTTTCAGGAAGTGGTCTTAGTGATTTAGAAAGTAATATTACTTCTTTTGCATGAACAGATATTTCTTCCGTTCTTGTTTTAAATACAAATCCTGTTATTCCTATTATATCTCCGATATCGTATGTTTTAAATTCCTTGTAATTTTCATCTCCTAATTCATTTGTGCTAATATAGCTTTGTATATTTCCCTTACTATCTTGTAAAGTACAAAAAGAAGCTTTTCCCATAATTCTCTTAGACATAATTCTTCCTGCAATAGATACATCTTTTCCTTCTAATTCATCATAATTATCCTTTATATCTTTACTTGTATGTGTTCTATTATATTTTGTTATTTCAAATGGATTTTTTCCGTTTTTTATAAGCTCATCTAACTTTTCTTTTCTAATTTGCATAAGATGATTTACATCTTGTTCTAATTCGTTACTATCGTTTTCGTTCATATTTTCAAATCCTTCCAATTTTAATTTTTATTATTATATAACAAAGCTATTAAAAAATCAAGAAAAGGTTTGAAAATAGTTAATTTTCAAACCCTTTCACTAATTAGAATATGTTTTTCAATGATAATTTATATTTATCTTTTGTATGCTCTATCATAAAAACACACAAGTCTAAAGCTTCAATCGCCATATTATATTCTTCTATTTCTATATGCGTGTTTAGTTGTACAAAATATGTTTCAATTTTTTCTAAGTCATCATGTTCAATATATAAGCTTAATTTATCTTTATATTTATCCCATTCGTTTTTCACTTTTTTTATTTCTTCATCCATTAATGTTTGATCTTCCAAAAGTATTGCTTCTCTTATAGACGTCAAGTTATTTATAATATTATCCATAACTTTATTGGTATATTTTTCAGAAAATATATTTAAAGATATAACAAGTGAAATCACAATAATACATATAACTATTTCTTTTATCATACTATTTTATATGTTTCCTTCCTAAAAATAGTAATTATAAATTATGTTTATTTTTCAAATTTTTCCTTCTTTTGGCAAAAAATTTGCCCTCTGCCGTCCACTGTTACAATTAGAGCTTGCTGAGGATTTATTCCAAACTTAGAAACTTCTTTTTTTAGCCAGTTTTCACTTTTGCCTATTGTTTTTAAATTTTCTTTCATTATTATTCCGTCTATAACTAAATCATATGGTATCCCTTCATAGTCTGGTTGTATGTCAAAATCTTCTGGTATAGTAGCTCTTTTATTTGGTTTTGGAATCACACTCAATCCTCCACTTGTCTCAAGTATTGCATATTCTACATCTCCTAGTGAACTGATATTATTTCCTCTTAGTCTTTCTTCTAATTCATTTATTGTAAATCTTTCTCTTCTTAAAGCTTTTTCATTTATTTTACCTCTATAAATAAGTATAGTTGGTCTTCCACTTATAATTTCTCTTAATTTTATGCTTTTCATATTAATTATAGAAATTATCAAGTGCATAACTAATAATCCTAATATCGGTATTATTCCATTTTGAATTGGAATACCAACTTCGGTCATAGGAATTGAAGCTAAGTCTGCTATCATAATTGCAATAACAAGTTCAAATGGTTGTAGTTGCCCAATTTCTCTTTTTCCCATAAGTCTCATTACAATTAAAATAATTACATATAGTACAATTGATCTAATAAATGTAACCAACATATTTTTCACCTTAATTTTATTTACTTTTTTTATTTTTATCATTTTTTATAAAAATATTCTTTATTTGAATAAAAAAATTTTTTTAGTTCATAATATATTAGAAAGATTTTTCTTTCTTAACAATGCTTGTTTTATTGAATTTATGTCATTTTATATAATAGATTTCAATAATGCAAAGACTGTTATGCTAAATTTTACAAATATCATATTTTTAGTATATTAAGCTAAGGGGGAAAAGGCAATGGAAAATAATCAAACAAGTTCAAGAAACAGTACTGCAAGCACTGCTTGGCAAATCATTGGTAGACTCGTTGTTGCCGCTATAGTTTTAGGAGTAACAGCATTTTTTACTCCTGGATTTTCTATCAATAATATTTGGTCTTTAGGATTAGCTGCCATAGTTTTAACTATAATGGACTATTTAATAATAAAATTTACAGGTTTACATGCAAGTCCTTTTGGTAAAGGTTTTGTAGGGTTTGTTTTAGCGGTTATAACTTTATATGTAACACAATATTTTGTTGCTGGATATTCAATTTCTTGGATGGCTGCAATAATAGGAGCTCTTATATATGGTGTAATTGATTATTTTATACCTGGCAGTCAAGAAATGTAAATAATTTGATAATATTTGAAGTATGAAAATCAAGCATTTTTCATACTTCAAATATTATATAAATTTCTTAAATACATACAACGGTTTTTTTATTTTTTTTAAGTTTAGTATTGCATTTGCTTGATTTTTATGGTATTATATTATGCGATATAGTTTAGTAATTAAAGATCGGAGGTGCAACATAAGGTCATGCCAAATATAAAATCAGCTATTAAAAGAACAAAAATTATTGAAAAAAAGACAATGCAAAATAATATGATTAAATCTGGATATAAAACAGCTGTAAAAAAATTTGAAAATGCAATAGAATCTGGAGATGTTGCTTCTGCTGAAACTCTTTTCATAGAAGCTACTAAAAAAATTGACCAAGCATGCAGTAAAGGTGTTATTGTAAAAAACACTGCTGCTAGAAAGAAATCAAATTTAGCAAAAAAACTTAATGCTGCAAAAGCTTAAATTAAGAGAATATAAAAGAATCGAGGATAAAATTTCCTCGATTTTTTTATTATATATTTTTATCTTAATTATATATAAGATTTTTCGATACTTATATTCCCATTATATTATATCCATTATCAGCATATACTACTTGACCGGTTATAGCTCTAGCCATATCACTTAACATAAATACTACAGCACTTCCTACTTCTTCTTGAGTAACATTTCTTCTTAATGGAGCCCTTTGTTCTACTACATCAAGCATTGAATTAAAATCTTTTATTCCCTTTGCTGATAATGTTTTTATTGGTCCTGCAGAAATTGCATTTACTCTTATTCCTTCTGGTCCTAAATTATCAGCTAAATATCTCACACTGCATTCAAGTGCTGCTTTTGCAACTCCCATTACATTGTAACCTTCAAGTACCTTTGTTGAACCATAATATGTAAGTGAAACTAGGCTTGCTTCTTCATTTAATATATCTAATTCTTTTGCAATTCTTGCAACTGCGACAAAAGAATATGCACTTACATCATTTGCATGTGCAAACCCTTCCTTTGATGTATTTATAAAAGGATTTCTTAAATCTTCTGTGTTTGCATGTGCAATACTATGTAATATTCCGTCTATTTTTCCATATTCTTGTTTTATTTCATTAAATACTCTTTCTATATCTTCATCTTTTGATGCATCACAACTATATGCTTTTTTATATGGTATTTCTGATAATAATTCTTCTATCTTTTCTCTATTATCTTCTCCCATAAATGTAAATATTAATTCAGCTCCATTTTCTGCTGCTATTTTTGCTGCTCCCCATGCTATACTCCATTTGTTTCTAATTCCCATTATTAATATTTTCTTATTTTTTAATAACATTTTTACCTCCTAATTTTTATTAATATATTTTCCCATATTTCTAAATTTTTCATATCTTGAAGCGACTAACGTATTTTTGTCTAAGTCTTTTAGTTCTAAATATGAAGATATTATTTCTTTTTTTATCAAATCTGACATTTTTTTCACATCTGTCTGCGCTCCACCTTTTGGCTCTTTTATTATTTTATCTATCACTTGAAACTCAAGTAAGTCTTGTGCAGTTAACTTCATAACTTCTGCAGCTTCTTTTGCTCTTCCGACTATCTTTCCAAAGTATACTTGCATATCCTTCTGGAGAAAGTATTGAATATATTGCATTTTCTAGCATTAGTATTTTATCTCCAACTCCTATAGCAAGAGCTCCTCCACTTGAGCCTTCACCTATTACAACTACAATAATAGGAGTTTTGATTTTTGACATTTCAAACATATTTTTAGCAATCGCTTCTCCTTGCCCTCTTTCTTCAGCTCCTATACCTGGATATGCTCCTTTTGTATCTATAAAGGTTATAATTGGTCTATTAAATTTTTCTGCTTGTTTCATAAATCTTAGTGATTTTCTATAACTTTCTGGATTTGGCATTCCAAAATTTCTTTCTATATTTTCCTTTGTATTTCTTCCCTTTTGTTGAGCAATTATTGTGAAATTTATATCATTTAATCTTGCCAGTCCACAAACTGTTGCCTTATCATCAGAAAATTTTCTATCTCCATGTAATTCCAAAAATTCATCAAATATATTTTCAATATAATCCAATGCTGTAGGCCTGTTCTGTGCTCTTACAAGTTCTACTCTATCCCATGCAGTCAATTTACTGGTCATATTCTCACCACCTAACTTTACTATATATTTATATCACATTTTTTTAAATTTTGCATTAT
>CAYVWC010000008.1:258-12880 GCA_964455415.1 uncultured Clostridium sp. | reverse complement strand
TCTACTACTTTGTCTATAAATCCATGTTCTAGTAAAAATTCTGATGTTTGAAAACCTTCTGGTAATTCTTGTTTTATAGTTTGTTCAATTACTCTTGGTCCTGCAAAGCCTATCATAGCATGTGGTTCTGCAATAATTATATCTCCTACGCTTGCAAAAGAAGCTGTTACTCCTCCGTAAGTAGGATCTGTTAGCACTGATATATACAAAAGCCCTGCTTCATCAAGCTTTGCTATCGCAGCAGTTGTCTTTGCCATTTGCATTAAAGACATTATCCCCTCTTGCATTCTAGCTCCACCTGATACGCTAAAAATTATTAATGGTAATCTAAGCTCAATCGCTTTTTCTATTGAATAGGTTATTTTTTCGCCAACTACACTTCCCATACTTCCCATTAAAAAATTACCATCCATTACGCAGATTACAACTTCTTCTCCATTAATCTTTCCAGTTCCGCATTTTACAGCTTCATCAATTCCTGTTTTTTCTCTTATTGTCTCCATTTTCTTTATGTATGAATCCATTTCTAGTGGATTTACAGTTTCTATATTAATATTAAATTCTTTAAATGTTCCGTCATCTACTACTTGAGCAATTCTTCTTCTACTAGACAACCTAAAGTGATTTCCACAATTTGGACATACACTATAATTCTCTCTTACTATTTCTTTGTACAGAATTTCTTTGCATTTTTCACATTTTATCCATTTTCCTACTGGTATATCTGGTTTTGAATAGTTTTTATTTTCTTCAGGCTCTTCTCTTTTTTTAATTTTGTCTATTACCAAATTTATTCCCTACTTTCTACTTTAGATTAAATTGCTTTTCAACAAATGATGTATCAAAATTTCCTTCTTCAAATGATTTATTCTCAATTATTTTCAAAAGAAATTCTATATTTGTCTCTATTCCTTCTACAACACATTCTTCTAATGCTCTTCTCATTTTTGCAATCGCTTCATTCCTATCTTGTCCATGTACTATAAGTTTTGCAATCATTGAGTCATATACTGGAGGAATTACATATCCTGTATACATTGCAGTATCAATTCTTACGCCATTTCCTCCAGGAAGATTTAATCCTTTTATTTCTCCTGGACAAGGTCTAAAGTTTTTATCTGGATTTTCAGCATTTATTCTACATTCTATGCTATGTCCTTCAATTTTTACGTCTGATTGTTTTATATCTAACTTTTCTCCTGATGCAATTTTTATTTGCTCTTTTACTATATCTATTCCTGTTATCATCTCAGTTACTGGGTGTTCTACTTGTATTCTAGTATTCATTTCCATAAAATAGAAATCCTTATTTTTATCAACAAGAAATTCTACTGTACCGAGCATTTGTATAGTTAGATGCTTTTACAGCTTTTAATGCTGCTTTTCCCATTTTACTTCTTAATTCACTTGTCAATATACTAGACGGACTTTCTTCTAATATCTTTTGATTTCTTCTTTGAATTGAACAGTCCCTTTCTCCTAAATATATGCTATTTTCATATTCATCTGCAAGTACTTGTATTTCAACATGTCTTGGGTTTTCTATATATTTTTCCATATATATTTCGTCATCATTAAATGCAGCTTTTGCTTCTTGTTTTATTATGTTGTATGCATTTTCAAGATCTTCTTCTTTTTGGACTATTCTAATTCCTTTTCCTCCGCCTCCTGCAGATGCTTTTAGTATTACAGGATATTTTATTTTTTTGGCAGTTTCTAAAGCATCCATAACACTTTTTATTTTTCCTTCAGAACCAGGAATTACTGGAACTCCTGCTTTTTTCATGCATTCTTTACTGTTTGCTTTATTTCCCATTAAATCTATTACTTCATATGAAGGTCCGAATAAACTTTATATTACACTCTTCACATATCTTAGCAAATCTTGCATTTTCCGAAAGAAATCCAAAACCTGGGTGTATTCCGTCAGCTCCTGTTATATTTGCTGCTTCTAATATTGCTTGAATATTTAGATAACTTTTATGTGCAGGTGCTTCTCCAATACATATCGCTTCATCCGCAAGCCTTACATGTAAAGCATTTACGTCAGCAGTTGAATATACAGCCACTGTTTTTATATTCATTTCTTTACAAGCTCTAATTATTCTAACCGCAATTTCTCCTCGGTTTGCAATTAAAATTTTATTTAGCATTATTGTTACATTCCTTTCTTTGCTATTAGTAATTTCTTGATACTAAACTAGGGCAAAAGTAAGTTCACCTTTAGCCACAACTTTTCCGTCGACAGTTGCTATTGCCTCTCCAACACCTATAGGTCCTTTGCTCTTTATTATTTTTACTTCAAGCTTCAAAATATCTCCTGGAACTACTTTTTGTTTAAAACGCAATTTATCAATTCCTCCAAATAAAGCATTTTTACCTTTATTTCCTTCAAGAGATAATATTGCTACTGCACCTGTTTGTGCTAATGCTTCTGTTATAAGGACTCCTGGCATAATTGGTTCTCCGGGAAAATGACCTTGAAAATACCATTCATTTATACAAACATTTTTATATGCAACAGCCATTTCTCCTGGAATATATTCTTCAACTCTATCTATCATAAGAAATGGTGGTCTTTGCGGAATTATTTGCATTATTTCTTTTATATCTAACATATTTTTCTTCCTTTCATATAAACACTTAAATTATTTTAAATAATGGTTTATTATAATCAACCATTTCTCCGTCTTTTACAAGAATCTCTGCTATTTCTCCGTCAAATTCAGATTCTATTTCGTTCATAAGTTTCATAGCTTCCACTATACAGAGAATATCTCCTTTTTTTATTTTTTGTCCAACTGTAACAAAGCTTTCTGAACTTGGAGAAGGTTTTGAATAAAATGTACCTACCATTGGTGATTTTATTATTCTATAGTTTTCTTCTTCTACTTCTGTTTTTTCTATTTTAGGTTGTTCTATTTTATCTTCTGATAATACAACATTTTGTACTGGCATGTTTTTTGGTAAATTATCTTTTTTTAGACTTATTTTTGTTCCGTCTGGAAATTCTATTGATAATTCTGATAAATTAGATTCTTCCATATCCTTAACTATATTTTTAAATTCTTTATAGTCCATTATTATCCCTCCTCTTCTAATTTCTTAAATATAATTGCACTATTATGTCCTCCAAATCCTAATGAATCTGACATTGCGTATTTTATATTTGCTTTTCTTCCTTTGTTTGGAACTATATCTAAATCACAATCTTCATCAGGAACTTTATATCCAATTGTAGGTGGAACAAAGGAATCTTCTATTGCTTTTATTGTAGCTACTGCTTCTATTCCTCCTGCTCCTCCAAGTAAATGTCCTGTATTTCCTTTTGTGGAACTTACCATTACTTTTTTGCAAGCTTCCTCTCCTAAAGCCTTTTTAATTGCTATAGTCTCAAATTTTTCATTTAATGGTGTAGAAGTTCCGTGAGCATTTATATATTCAACTTGCTCTGGTTTTATTTTTGCATCCTCGATTGCAAGTTTCATAGCTCTTGCTCCACCTTCTCCGTCTGGTGAAGGAGAAGTTATGTGGTAACAATCTGATGTAGCTCCATACCCTACAATTTCGGCATATATTTTTGCATTTCTTTTTTTAGCATGTTCATATTCTTCAAGTAATATTAATCCTGCACCTTCTCCCATTACAAAACCATTTCTTTCTTTGTCAAATGGAATACTAGCTCTTTCTTTATCTTGTGATGTCGATAATGCTTTTATATTTGTAAATCCAGCAATTCCGATTGGTGTAATAGAAGCCTCTGTACCTCCTGCTATCATCAAATCTTGATATCCATGTTTAATTATTCTATAGCATTCTCCTATTGTATGCGTTGCACTTGCACATGCAGTTACCATTCCAAAGCTTTCGCCTTTAGCTCCTATTTCTATTGATATATTTCCAGCTGCCATATTACTTATTGCCATTGGTATAAACATTGGAGATACTCTGTCAGGTCCTTTTTCTTCAAGTAATTCTTTGTTATCCTCTATTGTCTGTAGCCCTCCTATTCCAGAACTTACAGCAACTCCAAACCTTGTCATATCAACTTCATCAACATTAATTTTGCTGTCTTCCATTAGTTCTCTTGCCGCAACTATTGCAAAATGTGAAAATCTATCCAATCTTTTTGCAGCTTTTCTATCAAAATGTTTTTCTACATCAAAATTCTTTACTTCTGCTGCAAGTTTTACTTTAAAATTGCTAGTATCAAAAAGAGTAATTTCGTCTACTCCACATTTTGAATTCTTTATTCCTTCCCAAAATTCTTCAACATTATTTCCTATAGGGGTTACTGCTCCTAATCCTGTCACTACTACACGTCTTTCCATTTATTTAATCTCCTTTTTCATACAAACTTAAATTAACATTCCACCGTCAACATGTATTACCTGTCCTGTAATATATGAACTATCCTCTGATGATAAGAATTTTACAAGATTGGCAACATCTTTAGGTTCTCCAAGTGTTCCAAGTGGTATTTGTCCTTGTATCTGCTCTTTTACTTTATCAGAAAGCACCTCTGTCATTGCAGTTTTTATATATCCAGGTGCTATTGCATTTACTAAAATGTTTCTACTTCCTAGCTCTTTTGCAAGGCTTTTTGTAAAACCGATTATTCCCGCTTTTGATGCTGCATAATTTGATTGACCAGCATTTCCTGAAATTCCTACAACAGATGCCATATTAATAATTCTTCCATATCTTTTTTTCATCATATATGGTATTACATTTTTCGTTATATTAAATGTTCCAATTAAGTTTACATTTATTACATCTTCAAAATCTTCTTTTTTCATCCTAATTAGTAGATTATCTTTTGTAATTCCTGCATTATTTAACAATATATCTATTTTTCCAAACTCATCTATTACCTCTTTTACCATTTTTTCAGCATCTTCATATTTAGATACATCTCCTTGAGTTAGTAGACATTTTACATTATATTTTTCTATCTCTACTTTTAAATCTTCATATTCATTTGGTGCTTTTCTACAATTTATTGCAATATCAATTCCCTCTTTTGCAAGTATTAATGCACACTCCTTTCCAATTCCTGCTGTTCCTCCAGTTATAAATGCAATTTTTTTCTCTTCCATATTTAGTTTTCTCCTTTCAATTAATTGTTCAATATTTTTATAACATTTTCTAAACTTTCTTTATCTTGTATATTAATGATATTGACCTCTTTACTCATCCTTTTTACAAAGCCTGATAGTGCTTTTCCGTGGTCCTATTTCCACAAATGTATCAACACCATTTTCTAACATCTTTTCTATACTATCTTTAAATTTAACTGGACTCATTACATGTTTAGAAAGTATTTCCTTTATGTTGTCTCCTTTTTTGTAATACTCGGCATCGAAATTTCTTATTACTTGTTTTGTAAAATCATCATTTATATTTATTTTATCTAGTTCTATTTTTAATTTTGTTGCTGCTTTTTCGAGTTTTGGAGTATGAAATGGTCCACTTGTTTGTAATTCAATTGTTTTTCTTGCACCTTCACTTTTTGCAATCTCCATTGCTTCTTTTACAGCATTTTCCTCTCCTGATATTACAACTTGCCCTGGACAATTGTAATTTGCAGGAACTACAAATCCAGTTTTTACCATTTTGCATATATCATCTACTTTTTTATCCTCTAATCCTACTATTGCTGCCATTTTCCAGTTGCCCTCTGGCACATTTTCTTGCATTAGTTCTCCTCTTTTTCTTACTATCTTTATACCTTCCTCAAATGATATTATCCCTGCATAAATTAATGCTGTATATTCTCCAAGGCTTAGTCCTGATAAAATTTCTGCATTTATATTGTTTGCCTTTAATATTTCTAATATAGCAAGTGAATTTGTAAGTATTGCTATTTGCGTGTTTTTTGTTTGATTTAATATTTCTTCTGGTCCCTCAAAAGAAATCTTTTTTATATCAATATTTAATATTTCTTCTACTCTGTCATATATTTTTTTTGCTTCTTCATAACTTTCATATACATCTTTTCCCATTCCTACATATTGTGATCCCTGTCCTGGGAATAAAAATGCTATTTTCATTTTTATTTCCTCCTACTTAATATTCTAAAAATATAGCTCCTAAATTTAGTCCTCCACCATATCCTAAAAGCACTATTTTATCTCCTTTTTGTATTAAATTTTTATCAATAATTTCATTTAATACTATTGGTATACTTGCATTAAATGTATTTCCTATTCTATCTATGTTAATATACATTTTGTTTATGTCTATATTTAGTTTTTCACTCATACTTTTTAGCATTTTTAAATTAGACTGATGTGGAATAATATATTTTATATTTTCTATATTTTCTTTTGCATCTTCTAGTAATTCATTTAGACATTCTACTGGTTTTGTTGTACCAAATTTGTATACTTGTTTCCCGTCCATAAAAATTTTACCATTTTGATTGCAAGTTAAAATTTCTCCTTTTTGTCCTTCACTAATGATGTTTTTAAAATATTTTTTTTCTTCATCACTTTTTCCTATTAAAGTTGCACCTGCACCGTCTCCAAGTAGGACTTTTGTGTTTACATCTTGCTCATCTATATACTTTGACAACACCTCTGCACCAATTATTATTCCATATTGTACGTCTCCTACTGCTATGTATTTTCTAACAATATCAAACGCATTTATGTATCCACTACAACCACATAAAATATCTAAACACATACATTTTTTTATATTAAGTTCTTTTTGAATTAGATAAGATATTCCTGGCATAAGATAATTTGTTGATGTACTTGCAAATACAATTATTCCTATTTCTTGAATATCAATATTTGTTTTTTTCAACATGTCTTTCACAGCATTTAATGCTAATATTTCTAAATTCTCATTTTTTACATAATATCTCGTTTTTATCCCAGTTCTATTATATATCCAATTTTCTGTCAATCCAAAATTCTTTTCCAATATTTTATTTTCTATTTTTTGTTCTGGAAGTGCTATTCCATTTGCTAGTATTTCTACTGAATTCATATATACCTCCACTTTTTACGCAATATATTATATATTATTTTTCAAGAAATTGCATTATACCGAGTGGTCAGGCGTTAATATTTTTATAGATATAACAATAAAAAATACTGCTCTAAATCAAACTCTAATGTTCAATTTTAAGCAGTATTTTTATTATAAATCTTTCTATTATTCTACTTCTATAGCTTTTACAACTAATCTTTGAGATCCAGAATTTGTACAAGTTATCAAGGTAATTTCTCTCTTTCCGTCTGTAAGTTGTGATGTGCAGCTTACATCTGTTGGTTCTACTATGTACTTATCATATACTTTATATGTAACAGTCCTTCCTGATGAATCTTCTAATTCAATTTCGTCTCCATTTGATATTTCTGACAATTTCCCAAACATTTTTCCACTTTTATAATTATGCCCTACTATTACATAATTTCCAACTTCATTTGGATCTGGCCCCCATAATTTATTTACTGATATTTTTAGCAATTCATCAGATGTATTTGAAAGTACTGGATACTCTATATCAAGACTTGGTATCTTTATGATAGCTTCTATATAATATGTTGTTCCGTCACTTGCTACTGTTTCTACTAATGTAGCTTTACTAGTTTCACTACTTTGTATTAAATCTGAGACATTAATTTCATTTGTTGTATCACTTTCACTTTGAGTATCTGATAAGGTTACGACTAAAACATCATTATCCACTGATACCGTTGTATTATCCACACTAGCATTTTCTGTATCGTCACTTTCTTTTAAGCCCATTAATATCTCTTGTGATACTTGTTCACTTTTTGTTCTATCATATTCAGCATATATATAACACGAACATAATGTACATACCAAAAAAACAGATAAAAAGAAGTTAAATTTATAAACCTTCTTTTTTCTTTTTAATTCTGGTGTTACAATTATCTTTTCTGTTATTAAAATCTGATTCATCTTTTTCTCCTTGTATTGTATTATACATCATATTTATAGCTTTTTCAAGCTGTTTTGTGGAATTGTAATATAAATGTAACCTTTTTTCATTTTTATTTTATATTTTCATACTTCCAGCGATGAATATTCTTCTAAAATATCTATCACATTTTCTACTAGTTTTGCACCGTCTTTTATTAATCCATTTGTTCCTTTAGATGTTTTTGAAGTCACATTTCCTGGTATTGCAAAAACTTCTTTTCCTTCATCTAAAGCTATTTCTGCTGTAATCAAACTTCCACTTCTTTTTCCCGCTTCTACAACAATTACTCCTTGACTAAGTCCACTTATTATTCTATTTCTTTTGGGAAAATTTTTTGGAATTGGGAGTACATCTTCACTATATTCTGTAATAACAACTCCTCCACTTTTAATTATCTTTTTCAATAGCTCAATATTTTCCTCAGGATATATATGATTAAATCCGCTTCCGAGTACTGCGATTGTTTTCCCTTTTCCGATAATGGCTCCTATATGTGCCGCACTATCTATCCCTTTTGCCATTCCACTTATAACATTTATTTTATATTTTGATAAATTATATGCTAAAGATTTTGCAATATTCTCCCCATAGCTTGTACAGTTTCTACTTCCCACTATTGCAAGCCCAAATTTATTTAATATTTCTTCATTTCCTAGTACAAATAACTTTTCTGGTGGATCAGAAATCGTTAACAATCCTTTAGGGTAATTCTTATCTTCTTTATTTATAACTTTCATCTTTCTCCTTTCAAATTTTATATGACAAAAAGAGGCTATGTACATATTTATACACGCCTCTTAAATTGAATTTATATCTAACCTTTATTGTTTCTTTGCAGCTTTAACAACATTACTCATAAGCATTGCTACAGTCATAGGTCCAACTCCTCCTGGTACAGGAGTTATAAATGCTGCTTTTTCCTTAACGTTTTCAAAATCCACATCTCCAAATATTCTATCATCAACTCTATTAATTCCAACATCTATAACAACAGCCCCCATTTTTACCATATCTGCTGTTATAAAATGTTTCTTTCCTATTGCTACAATTAATATATCTGCTTGTTTAGTTATCTCTGATAAATTATTTGTTTTTGAGTGACATACTGTAACAGTCGCATCTCTGTTAAGAAGACTTAGTGCCATTGGTTTCCCTACTATATTACTTCTTCCTACTATTACTGCATGTTTACCTTTTACCTCAATATTATATGCTTCAAGCATTTTTAAGATTCCATAAGGTGTACATGATACGAAAGTATCTTGATTTAGACAAAGTTTTCCAACACTTACTGGATTAAATCCGTCAACATCTTTTAATGGTGATATCCTTCTGAAAGCTTCATTTATATCCAAATTTTCTGGTATTGGACTTTGAAGTAATATTCCAGTAATATCTTTTCTTTCATTTAGATTATCAATTATATCTAGTAATTCGTTCATTTGGATTTTTTCATCTAGTAATATTTCTTCATAATCTATTCCAATTTCTTCACACGCCTTGTTTTTGCTTTTGACATATATTTTTGAAGCTTTATCATTTCCAACCAAAATCACTGCAAGCTTTGGAAATATTCCTTTTGATTTTAAATCATCTACATCTTTTTTTAAATTTTCTCTTACATTTTTAGCAAGCTCTTTTCCATTAATAATTTCCATTTAATATTTCTCCTACATTTTAGTATTGGCGTCCCCAAACTACCATAGTTTTTGCTTTTTTTCCACAGCATACACATGTATCTGAAAGATTTTCTTGCTCAAATGGTATACATCTTGAATGTGCTCCTGTTAATTCTTTTATTTTATCTTCACATTCAGTACTCTCACACCACATTGCTTTTATGTATCCTTGATTGTTATCTATTCTAGTAATAAAGTCTTCTAAAGTTGTTGCAATTTGTGTTTTTTCTTCAAGTCTTTTTTGACATATATTAAACATATTATTTTGGATATCTTCTAATAATTCTTTTATTCTCTCTTCTAGTTTGTCTATTGGCGTAACTTCTTTTTCGAGAGTATCACGTCTTACAAGTACGCATTGACCATTTTCTATATCTCTTGGCCCAATTTCTATTCTTATTGGTATTCCTCTTAATTCACAATCATTAAATTTATATCCTGGAGATACTTTGTCTCTACTATCAACATCAATTCTAAAGCTTTTTTCTAAGCTTTTCTTTATCTCTTCTGCCTTTTCTAGTACTCCGTCTTTATTCATTGCAATAGGTATTATTCTTACCTGAATTGGTGCTAATTTTGGAGGAAGTTTTAATCCTCTTTCATCTCCATGTGCCATAATTACTGCACCTATTAATCTCGTACTAATTCCCCAAGATGTTTGATATGCAAATTCTTCTTTTCCCTCCCTATTTTGAAACTTTACTTCAAAAGGTTTTGTGAAATTCTGACCAAAATAATGTGATGTTCCTGATTGAAGAGCTCTTCCGTCTCTTGTCAATGTTTCTATTGTATAAGTTTCATCTGCTCCTGAAAATTTTTCCTTATCTGTTTTTTTACCTCTTAGAACTGGAATTGCAAGAAAATCTTCTACCACTTTTGTATATATATCAAGCATTTGAATTGTTCTTTCCTTGGCTTCTTTTTCTGTTTCATGTACTGTATGTCCCTCTTGCCACAAGAACTCACGTGAACGTAAAAATGGTCTAGTCTCTTTTTCCCACCTTAAAACACTGCACCATTGATTATATACATAAGGTAAATCTCTCCATGATTTTAGCCATTTTGCATAGAGATTTGAAAACATTGTCTCAGATGTTGGTCTTAAACATAGTTTTTCATCTAATTTCTCTCCTCCAGCTTCTGTAACATATGCAACTTCTGGAGCAAATCCTTCTACATGATCTTTTTCTTTTTGGAGTAAACTATCAGGTATAAGAACTGGGAAATATACATTTTTTACTCCTGATTCTTTAAATAATTTATCAGTATAATTTTGGATATTTTCCCAAAGTGCAAATCCATAAGGTTTTATTGCTATACATCCTTTTGTATCAGTATAATCTGCTAAATCTGCTTTTTTTACAATATCTGTATACCACCTTGCAAAGTCTTCATCAATGTTTGCTATATCTTTTACAAATTCTTCATTTTTATTCATTATCTTTTCCTCTCTTCTTATTATTCATTTAACATATGCAACACATTTGGATATATTGTTTTTGAATTTTCTTCCCAGTTTTGTACAATTTTAATGGCTTGTTCTCTTGATGTTGCAAATGTTTGTATTTCAAATATTAAGATATTATTTTCTATTATTTTACATTTTACTATAAATTCTTCTTCACTAAGCGGGATAAATTCAGCTCTTACTGCTGACTCGTCTTGTATTTCTCTGAGTTCTCCTCTTATTGTTTCGTCCACTTTTACCTTTATTATTCCTGGAAGTACATCTATAGTCAATTCTAAAGTACTTTTCCCTTTTTCCGTTATTTCATATAATATATCTTCCTCTTTTTCGTACTTTATAATATATTCGTTGCTTTCTAGGTCTAATAAAAATTGTTGAAAATAAAAATAGTTCATGTCTTGAATTGATAAAACAATTCTATATAATTCATCATTATTTATGGGTTTTTCTATTATTGATAATAAGTATAAAATTAATATTTTATTCTCAGCTAGTGTCTCATTATCAGCCTCTAATTTCACTTAAATCTTCCTCCATTTATTTATATTGTTCCATGTGGCCTCTATATATATTTTTCTTTCTGACGAAAATGGAAGTATTATTTCTTCCTCTCCCATATTTAATACTTTTCTTAAATTATCTACAGCATCATTTACTTTCGTTATAGCTAATTTATCTGCTTTGTTGGCAATTATTAAGTATGGCTTATTAGTACTTTTTATATATTCGTACATAATAACATCATTTTCTGTTGGATTATGCCTAATATCTAATATTAATATGATTAGATTTATATTCTCTCTTGAAAATAAATATTCTTCTATAAATTCTCCGTACTTTTTCTTGCTCTTTTTTTGACATTTTGCTATATCCATATCCGCGGTAAATCTACAAAATAAAATTGTTCATCAATATTATAAAAATTAATTTGTCTAGTTTTTCCGTGGTTGACTACTTGTTCTTGCCAAATTTTTTCTATTTATTAATGTATTTATAAAAGAAGATTTACCGTACATTAGATTTACCTGCTAGTACTATTTCAGGCAAACCTTTAGTAGGATATTGTTTTTGGCTAACTGCTGATATTTCAAATTTTGGATTTTTTATTATCATTTAATTCCTCTTCTATTTCTTTATATTTGGTATTAACTTTTCAGTTCCACCCATATATGGTCTTAATACTTCTGGAATATTAACACTTCCGTCTTTATTATAGTTGTTCTCTAAGAAAGCTATAAGCATACGTGGAGGAGCAATAACAGTATTATTTAAAGTATGTGCAAAGTAATTTTGTTTTTCTCCTTTTTTCTTAATTCTAATTCCTAACCTTCTACTTTGTGCATCTGTTAGATTTGAACAACTACCCACCTCAAAATATTTTTGTTGTCTAGGACTCCAAGCTTCTACATCTACACTTTTTGCTTTTAAATCTGCTAAATCTCCTGAACAACATTCAAGTGTACGTACAGGAATATCCAAACTTCTGAACAATTCCACTGTATATGACCACAT
>CAYVWC010000008.1:0-248 GCA_964455415.1 uncultured Clostridium sp. | reverse complement strand
TCTGGCTCACATACAACTATCATTTCTTGTTTTTCAAATTGATGTATCCTATATATTCCTCTTTCTTCAATTCCATGCGCTCCTTTTTCTTTTCTAAAACATGGTGAATATGATGTCATTGTATATGGTAAATTTTCACTATCTAATATTTTTCCTTTGAATTTTCCTATCATTGAATGTTCACTTGTACCAATTAAATATAAATCTTCTCCTTCAATTTTATACATCATTGCATCCATTTCTTCAAA
>CAYVWC010000007.1:5184-26246 GCA_964455415.1 uncultured Clostridium sp. | reverse complement strand
TATTTACAAAATTAATTGAAAGAAATACTACAATACCAACAAAGAAATCACAAATATTCTCAACAGCAGCAGACGGTCAAACAAGTGTAGAAGTACATGTTCTACAAGGAGAACGTGAAATGGCTGCATATAATAAAACTTTAGGAAGATTCCAATTAACAGGAATTCCAGCAGCACCTCGTGGAGTACCACAAATTGAAGTTACATTTGATATAGATGCAAATGGTATAGTACATGTATCTGCAAAAGACTTAGCAACAGGAAATGAACAAAATGTTTCAATAACAGCAAGCTCAAACCTTTCTGAAGAAGATATTGAAAAGGCAGTAAAAGATGCAGAAGCACATGCTAGTGAAGACAAAAAGAAAAAAGAAGAAATAGAAGTAAAAAATAATGCAGAAAGTTTAGTATACAATTGTGAAAAAACAATGACAGAACTTGGAGACAAAATCAGTGGAGAAGAAAAAGCAAAAGTTGAAACAGAAATAGATAATTTGAAAAAAGCATTAGAAGGAAATGACACAGAAAATATTAAACAAGCAACAGAAAAACTAACTACAGTATTCTATGAATTATCAGAAAAATTATATAAACAAGCAAATCCACAAGGAGAAGCACAAGGAGCTGAAACAAACGGACCAACACAAGATGAAAACGGAAATGTATATGATGCAGACTATAACGTAGAAAGTGACGATAAAAATTAGTCTAGAAGCTAGAGATTAGAAGTTAGAGGTTAGAATTTAACTTTCTAACTTCTAATGCGTAATTCTCTATTTTTCTAGGATGGAGGCTAAAATGGCAGATAAGAGAGATTATTATGAAGTGTTAGGCGTAGCAAAAACTGCGACTGACGAAGAAATCAAAAAAGCATATAGAAAACTGGCTAAAAAATATCATCCTGATGCAAATCCAGATAACAAAAAAGAAGCAGAAGCCAAATTTAAGGAAGTTAATGAAGCATATGAAGTATTATCTGACAAACAAAAAAGAACAACATATGATCAATTTGGGCACAATGGACCACAAGGGTTTGGTGGCGGATCTGGTGGTGGATATTATTCATATTCTACATCTGGTTTCGACGGATTTGATATTGATTTAGATGATATTGTTTCTTCGATTTTTGGAGGAGGAAGAAGTAAAAGAAGTTCAAGAGCTTCAAATGGACCGGCAAAAGGAGCAGATTTAAGACATGACATAGAAATCACATTTGAAGAATCTTACTCTGGTGTTAAGAAACAGATAAGCATATATAGAGATGAAACTTGCGATATTTGCCATGGAAGTGGAGCAAAGCCAGGAAGTAAAGTTGATACATGTTCAATGTGTGGAGGAACAGGACAAATAAGACAAATACAAACAACATTATTTGGACAAATGCAAACTTCAAGGACATGTACAGCTTGTGGTGGAACTGGTAAGATTATTAGAGAAACATGTGACAATTGTAGAGGTAAAGGAAAAGTAAGAAAACAAGCTAAAATCACAGTGAGTATACCAGCAGGAATTGCTGACGGCCAAACCGTAGTACTTAGAAATGAAGGGGCACCAGGACAAAATGGAGGACCTAAAGGGGACTTATATATCGTAGTACATATAAAACATCATTCTGTATATATAAGAAAAGATGATCATGTACTATGTGATATACCAGTAACAATAACGCAGGCAACTTTAGGAGCAGAACTTGAAATACCAATGGTAGACGGAACAAAAGAAAGGTTCAAAATACCTGAAGGAACACAAACTGGAACAAGATTTAAAATAAAACAAAAAGGATTTAGTAGTATAAATAGGAATTACAGAGGAGATTTTATATTTACAGTAATAGTTCAAACACCAAAAAGACTTTCAAAAGAGCAAAGAGAACTTTTTGAAAAACTAGCTAAAACAATGAACGAACAACCACCTGTAAAAAGAAGAGGAATATTCGGATAGAAATATCTATAATTACCCCAACTTTCCCTGATAAGTTTACAATAATCAAGATACTTGAAGGAATAATATTTGAAATTTCATAGTATTAAAGGGAAAAGGAGATTAAAAGTCTCCTTTTCCCTTTTAACATTAAAACTTATTAAATAAAAAATAATAAAAAAACTTGTAATTATTGAAATTATTGATATAATAATAATATAAAATTTGAGACAAAAGAAAGGAAAGGAAAATAAAATGAAAAAAGTTGCAATACTTGCAAATGGAGGAGATGTTTCAGGATTTAATGCTGTTATAAGAGGAATAGTAAAAACAGCAGAATTGAATAATGTAAAATGTTATGGATTAATTGAAGGATACAAGGGATTATTAGAAAACAATTTTATTGAATTGGATTCATATACTAATGCTTCTGGAATTATATATAAAGGAGGATCAATAATAGGATCTTCGACAAATGCAAATGTGTTTAATTACAAAGTAGAAGAAAATGGAGAGATTGTATACAAAGATTTATCAGACATATGTATAGAAAATGCGAGAAAAGAAGGATTTGATTGTATTTTCACACTAGGAGGAGACGGAACACAAAAATCAGCACGTGATTTATATGTAAAAGGATTAAATATAATAGGAGTACCTAAAACAATAGATAATGATGTTGCATGTACAGATATTACATTTGGATATAATACAGCAGTATCAGTTGCGACAGAAGCTTTAGACAGATTACACTCAACAGGAGAAACACATCATAGAATAATGGTATTAGAAGTAATGGGAAGATATGCAGGTTGGATAGCTCTTGAATCTGCTATAGCAGGAGGAGGAGATGTAGCATTAATCCCAGAAATACCATTTGATTTAGAAAAAGTAGCAGATAAAATAAAAGAAAGAATAGTAAGAGGTAAAAGATTTAGCCTAGTTGTTGTAGCAGAAGGAGCAATGCCAAAAGGAGGAGAAATCACAGTAAAAGGAGTAAGAGATAATGGTTCAGGCGTTGATAATACAAAATTAGGAGGAATTGGAGAAAAAGTTGCGACTAGACTTCAGGAATTAACAGGATTAGAAGCCAGAAATACAACTCTTGGATATATGCAAAGAGGAGGAACACCAACATCATATGACAGAGTACTTTCAACTAAATATGGAGCGAAAGCCATGTCTCTTGCATTAGAAGGAAAATTTGGCGTGCTTGCAGTGTTAAAAAACGGTAAGCTAGACTCTGTTCCATTAGAAGAAGTCGTAGGAGAAAACAAAAAAATAGGTGCTGTTTCTGGAAATACTAAAGAAAGCAATTTAAGAAGAATAACAATGGATGATGACCTAGTAAAAACAGCAAGATGTATAGGGATTTCTTTAGGAGACTAAAATGGTTTACAGATTGACAATTAATCTGTAAATAATGGGAGGATGAAATGTTAAATTTTAAAAAAGAAATAGCTAAAAAAATTGAAAATATTACAGAAATCAATTATAACGAAATCGAAAATATATTAGAGATACCAAAAGAAAAAGACATGGGAGACTATGCACTGCCATGTTTTAGATTTGCAAAAGTCATGAAAAAAGCTCCACAAGCAATAGCAAATGATATAAATGATAAATTAAATATAAACAACGATAATATTATTAAAAAGACAGAAGTAGTAGGACGGATACTTAAACTTTTATGTAAATAAACAAACTTTAGTAAAAAATGTAATTGAAGAATTTAACGAAAAAAAAGGAGAATATGGTAAGTCAGATATAGGAAAAGATAAGAATATAATTGTAGAATATTCATCTCCCAATATCGCAAAGCCATTTCATATAGGGCATTTAAGAACAACTTTAATAGGAAATGCTTTATATAATACATATAAATACTTAGGATACAATACAATACGGAATTAATCATTTAGGAGATTATGGTACACAATTTGGAAAAATGATTGAGGGGTATAAAAGGTGGCATGAAGAATACAAATTTGAAAAACCAATAGATGATTTGACAGATATTTATGTAAGAATTAATGAACTTTGCAAACAAGATGAAAATGTCCTTGAATTATGCAGAGAAAACTTTAAAAAATTAGAAAACAACGAACAATACGAAGTAGAGTTATGGAAAAAATTTAAAGAACTAAGTTTAAAAGAATTTAACAAAATATATGATTTATTAGATATAAAGTTTGATTCATTAAATGGAGAAGCATTTTATTCGGATAAATTAAATGAAGTAATTGATATACTTGAAAAATCAGGAAAACTTATAGAATCACAGGGAGCAAAAATTGTTGACTTAAGTGAAAAGAATATGCCACCATGTATGATTTGTAAATCAAATGGCTCAAGCATATATGCAACACGTGATTTAGCTGCAATTCTTTATAGAACAAGAGAATATGATTTTGACAAATGCCTATATGTTGTTGCCTATGAACAAAACTTGCATTTTAAACAAATTTTTGAAGTTGCTAAGTTGTTAGGTATAAGCCCAAAATATATAGACGGGTTAGAGCATGTAGCATATGGCATGGTACACCTAAAGACAGGGAAAATGTCTACACGTGAAGGAAATGTTATAAAGGTAGAAGATTTGCTTAATGAGTCTATTCAAAGAGCTGGAAAAATATTGGAGGAAAAAAATCCAAATATTCAAAACAAAGAAGATATAGCAAAAAAGGTAGGAATAGGAGCTATAATTTTTAATGATTTATCGAATAGCAGAATAAAAGATGAAATTTTTGATTGGGATATAATACTTAATTTTCAGGGAGAAACAGGACCATATATTCAATATATATATGTAAGGACAAAAAGCATATTAGAAAACGCATCATTTATTCCACAACTTGAAGATATCCAATTGGAAGAACTTTTAAATGAAGATAGTATTGAAATAATAAAGACTCTATATAATTTCCAGGACACACTAAAAAGTGTTACAGATAAAAATGAACCATACCTTCTAAGTAGATACTTAATTGAGCTTTCAAAAAAATTTAGCACATTTTATAATAATTATAAAATTTTAAGTGAAAATAAAAAAGAGGCAGAAGCTAGACTATACTTAACATATATGGTCAATACAGTACTAAAAAATGGAGCAAATTTGCTAGGGATTAAAATGCCAGAAAAAATGTAATTAAAAAATATGACTTTTTTTGTTGATTTTTAATTCAAAATGAAATATAATTCATATTAAGTCACGTAAAACTAAAGGAGGCTTTTATGGCAGGAAAGCGAATGAAAAGTAGAAGAGAAAAAGAAGAAGAAGATTATGATATACCAAATTCAGTAAGAAATATGAAAAGAAGTGCAAAGAAGAAAAAGAAAAAACATATATTTTTAAAAATAGTAATAGTCTTAGTAATAATTATAGTGATTCTTGCAGGAATATTAGCAGGATATGGATATAGTAAATTTGCACTAATAAATTTTGATAATATTGATACAAATGAAATAGATATAAATGAAGGAGTTTCGACAACAGGTTATATAAACATTGTATTATTTGGAGTGGATTCAAGAACAAATAGTTATGAAAATACATTAAGTGATACTATTATGATAGTTAGTATTAATCAAGATACAAAAAAGGTAAGAATAGTATCAGTTTATAGAGATACATACTTAAAGATAGGAAGTTCATATGATAAAATAACACACGCATATGCAAAAGGTGGAGCAACATTATCACTTAGCAGTCTTAATACAAACCTAGATTTAGACTTGACAGAGTATGTAACCGTAAACTTTAATGCAGTTGTTGATGTAATAGATGCAATAGGTGGAGTGGAGATAGAAATTACCTCAGAAGAAGTTAAATACATTAACAATTATATAGATGAAGTAAATAATGTAACAGGACATAGTTCTTCACACATAACTAAAGCAGGAACATATAATTTAGACGGAGTGCAAGCTGTTGCATATTCAAGAATAAGATACACTTCAGGAGGAGATTATAAGAGAACAGAACGTCAAAGAACTGTTTTAAATCAAGCATTCCAAAAAGTTAAACAGATGAGTCTGTTGGAATTAAATAGCCTAGCAGACACAATACTTTCAGAGATTTCAACAAATATTTCTGCAACTAGGATATTAAGTCTACTTTCACAAGTAGGAAGTTATGAAATAGAAGATACTATGGGATGGCCAGGAGATGTAGAAGGATATCAACCAGGATCAGTATGGTATGCAGCTCCAGTGAACTTAGAAGAACAAGTACAAGAACTTCATGAATTTTTATTTGACGAAGAAGATTACGAAGTTTCATCAACTGTCAAATCAATAAGTAATACAATAATAAACATGACGGGATATAAATAAAATAAAACTCTCACATTTTCGTGAGAGTTTTATTTTATTTATTAAAACATATTACTTTTTCTTGACTTTTTTTATAATTTAATAGATAATTAATATGTTAGATACAAAAGAATATATTTACTTTATATGAATATAAAGTAAATAGGCGAAATATCAAAATATAAGGAGATTTCGCACTGTAATGAACAAAGGGAGGAAATTTATATGTATTTATTCAACAGAATAACAGTAAACCCACAATTACCAAAGAGGATAGACAAATTATCAGTTGTAGCAAACAATCTATGGTGGTCATGGAACACAGATTTCTTAAAATTATTTAAGATGATAGATATAGATTTATGGGAGCATATTGGGAAAAATCCAGTTAAATTTCTAAAATTGGTACCTCAAGAAAAGTTAGAGGAATATTCAAAAAATAGTGATTTTCTAAAAGAATATGATAGAATTATAGGAAATTTTGAATCCTATATGAATAGTAAAAACACTTTTTTTTCTAAAAAATATCCAGAAAATAAAAATGACTTAATAGCTTATTTTTCAGCAGAATATGGACTAGATGAAATTATGCAGATATACTCAGGAGGACTTGGGATTTTATCAGGAGACCATTTAAAGGCAGCAAGTGATTTAGGAGTTCCACTTGTAGGTGTAGGACTATTATATAAAAAAGGATATTTTCATCAAATGATAAATGGAGCAGGAAGACAAGAAAATATATATAGAGATATAGATTTAGAAGATCTGCCTATAACACCGGTAAAAGATAAAAATGGCAAAGATTTAATAATAGATTCAAGAATACAAAGAAAAAGATTATATTTAAAAGTTTGGCAAATAAATGTAGGAAGAATCAAACTATATTTGTTAGATTCAGACATAGAAGAAAATGTGGATAAAGATTTTAGAGAAATAACACAATGTCTTTATGGAGGAAACCAGGAAACTAGAATAAGACAAGAAATAGTACTTGGAATGGCTGGAACAAATCTTTTAAAAGAACTACAATTAAATCCTACAGTGTATCATATGAACGAAGGACACTCTGCATTTTTAATATTAGAACTTGCAAGAGGATTAGTTGAAGAAAAACAATTATCTTTTAGAAATGCAATAACAATAGTTTCTTCAAAAACTGTATTTACAACACATACACCAGTTCCAGCAGGAAACGATATATTTCCAGTGGACTTAATGGAAAAATATTTTAAAAACTTCTGGCCAAGACTTGGAATTGGAAGAGAAGAATTTTTAAAACTAGGTATGAACCCAAAAGAGGAATTAGAACCTGGATTTAATATGGGAATATTTGCACTTAAAATTGCAGGCAAGAAAAACGGAGTAAGTAAATTACATGGAGAAGTTTCAAGAGAGCTATTTAGTGACATATGGCCAGACATTTCAGCAAATGAGTCACCTATAACTCATATAACAAACGGAGTACATACTTGTTCATGGCTAGCACCGTCAACAAAAGAATTATATAACAAATACTTAACACCATATTGGCAAGATAACATACATTTAGAAAACACATGGAATAAAATAAACAATATTCCAGATAAAGAATTATGGGAAAATCATTATAAAAGAAAAGAACGACTTATGCAAGTTGTAAGAAATAACACAATTAATAGATTAAGAAGATATGGGATGAAATATGAAGATATAATGGATATTGTATCAAAATTAAGTCCAGACATATTAACAATAGGGTTCGCAAGAAGATTTGCAACATATAAAAGAGGAACATTAATTTTCAGAGACCTAGAAAGAATAACAGATATATTAAATAATGCAAAAAGACCAGTACAAATAATTTTCGCAGGTAAGGCACACCCACAAGACATCGAAGGGCAAGAACTTATAAGACAAATACATGAAATTTCGATGAAACCACAATTCAAAGGAAAAATATTCTTACTTGAAGATTATGACATTGCAATGTCAAGATACTTGGTAAGTGGAGTTGATATTTGGCTAAATAACCCTAGAAGACCAATGGAAGCTTCAGGAACAAGCGGACAAAAAGCAGCAATAAATGGTGTAATAAACTTTTCAATATTAGACGGCTGGTGGGTAGAAGGATACAATAAAGAAAACGGTTGGATAATAGGACAAAATAAAGAGTATGATTCCTATGATACACAAGACAATGAAGATTCAAAAAGTATATATGACACATTAGAAAATAAGATAATACCAACATATTATAGAAGAAAAGAAGGCGCTAAATTTTCTGAAACATGGGTTAGGATAATGAAAAATTCTATTATCTCAACTGGTTGGGAATATAGTACAGCAAGGATGTTAATTGACTATATAGAAAAAATGTATTTACCACTTTGCAATGTATATAAGAAATATTATTCTGATATAGAAAATGTGATAAGGCTAAACGAATGGATAGACGATATAAAAACAAGATGGGATAAGTTAAGAATTATTGAATTAAACAACTTAAATAATGTAACAATGGATGCTGGAAACAATATAGAAGTAAAATGTGAGGTTGATTTTCAAAATATAAATCCTGACAACATTTCTGTTCAAGCTTATTCTGGAAAAGTATTAGATAATGGAATACTAGAGGATATAAAAATAACAGAAATGGTAAAACTATTTAAAGATAGTAATATATATACAGCAAAAATTGCCTTAACAACAGGAGGAAACTACGGATATACTTTTAGAGTTATGCCAAAACACGAAATGATACTAGATTCTCAAAATTTGAACCTCATAAAATGGATAACAGAGGAAATGCAACATCCAATAGAAGAGGAAGAAGAAGAAAAAGACGTAGTTACAGAAAAAGAGGAAAATACAGAAGAAAATGCTTTAAAAGAAATAGAAACAAAAGACTTAACAGAAATCGAGACAAAAGTTAAAGAACAAATTCTAGAGAAGGAAAAGAAAGAAACAGAAGAATAAATTTTAGATTTTTATTAAAAAATTATGTTAAAGTATTGCAAAATATTACTAAAAACGTATATAATAATAAAAGAACAAAACTAAAATGAAAAAACAATAAGATAGACAAAAGAGGAAGGGGGAACAAACATGCCAGTAATAAATTTAACAGAACCATTAACAGTTATTCTGTGTTTAGCTGCTATAATTGCTGCAATTTTTCTAGGACATGAAACAAAAAGATCTGTTGTTCCAGCAATAGCATTAATGTTATGTATGGCACTATTAGTATTACATACAGTTCAATTATTTGCATTTGGAGACTACTACGAAGAATACAAAGTAATACTATCAACATCAATGCTATATGACTTTGGATTTGTACTTATAACATATCTAGCATACTTATGGGTGGATGATATAGAAGCAAAACATAGAAATAAAAAAAGCATTGATAATAGCTTAGACTGGTTCTGGAGCAAAATATAATTTACTTAGAAGGGATTAATAATGGATAAAGAAACATTTTATATAACAACACCAATTTACTATCCAAGTGGTAAATTCCATATAGGAACATCTTACACAACTGTACTTGCGGATACCATAAGCAAATATAAAAAATTAAGAGGATATGATACAAGATTTATAACAGGACTTGATGAGCATGGGCAAAAAATAGAGGAAGTTGCAAGAAAAGCAGGAAAGACGCCAAAAGAATATGTAGATGAAATGGCAGCATATGCAAAAAATATATGGAAAGAAATGGATATTGAATATGATGACTTTATTCGTACAACAGAACAAAGACATGAAGAATTAGTGGAAAAAGTTTTTGATAAATTAATGGAGCAAGGAGACATATACAAAGGAGAATATGAAGGTTGGTATTGTACTCCTTGTGAAACATACTTTACAGAAACTCAATTGGCAAATGGAAAATGCCCTGATTGTGGAAGAGATGTAAAAAAGATGAAAGAAGAAGCATATTTTTTTAATATGAAAAAATATGCTGATAGACTTATTAACTTTTATGAAGAAAATCCTGAATTCATAGAACCAGAATCAAGGAAAAATGAATTATTTAATAATTTCTTAAAACCAGGACTAGAAGATTTATGTGTAACAAGAACAAGTTTTGATTGGGGAGTAAAAGTAAAAAAAGATCCAAAACATGTTATATATGTTTGGCTAGACGCATTATTGAACTACCTATCGGCATTAGGTTATATGTCAAACGATGACAAACTATTTAGAAAATATTGGCCACCAACTATTCAAATAGTAGGAAAAGATATAATAAGATTTCATGGAATATATTGGCCAATCTTCCTTATGGCACTTGATTTGCCACTTCCTAAGAAAATATATGCTCATGGATTTATTATGATGAAAGACGGAAAAATGTCTAAATCAAAGGGAAATGTAGTGTATCCTGACATGTTAGTAGAAAGATATGGATTAGATGCAACAAGATATTTTTTACTAAGAGAATTTACATTTGGACAAGATGCTATATTTTCACCAGAAGGATTTGTTGAAAGATACAATTTTGATTTATGTAATGATTTAGGTAACCTATTAAATAGAACCATTGGTATGATAAATAAATATTTTGGAGGAAATGTCCCAAGATACAATAACAATAAAACTGAATTTGATAAAAATTTAGAAGATGAAACTAGAGAATATATAAAAAAAGCTGAAGAATATATGGAAAGCTATCATATAAATAATTTTCTAGAAGAAACTTGGAAGGCTATTTCAAGAACAAATAAGTATATAGATGAAACAATGCCTTGGGTTTTAGCAAAAGAAGAAAGAACAGAAGAACTTGAAAATGTAATGTATCATTTGGTAGAAAACTTAAGAAAATTTGCAATAATGCTAAACCCAGTTATGACAAAGACTTCAAATGAAATCTTAAACCAACTAGGAATTAATGATAAAGAATTAATTTCATGGGAACAAATATATAAATATGATTTATTAGAAGGAAACTATAAAGTAATATCAAAAGGAACACCACTTTTTGCAAGGTTGGATAAAGATGAAGAAATAGAATATATAAGAAATCAAATGAAGGTTTAAGTATTAGGGCAGTAGATATATATTATCATGAAATAGTATATATCTACTGCTTTACTTTAGGAAAGGAAAATAGTTAAATTATGGGAAAACTAATAGTAATAGACGGAACTGATGCAAGTGGAAAACAAACACAATTAGGAATTTTAGAAAATAAATTAAAAGAAAATAATATTAATTACAGAAAAGTGAGTTTTCCAAATTATAATTCTCCTTCTTCAAGTCTAGTAAAAATGTATTTATCTGGAGAATTTGGAAATGATGCAAAAGCTGTAGACCCTTATATAGCTTCAACATTTTACGCAGCAGATAGATATGCAACATATAAAAAAGAATTAGAAGAATATTATAAAAATGGTGGAGTGATACTTGCAGACAGATATACAACAGCAAACATGGTTCATCAAGCAGGAAAAATAAAAAACAAAGAAGAACGAAAAAATTTCTTAAATTGGCTATGGAATTTAGAATTTAACATATATAAAATACCAATACCTACAAAAGTGTTTTTCTTAAATATGCCACCAGAGTACTCTTTAAAGCTAATGGCAAACAGAAAAAATAAATTTGATAAACAAGCAAAAAAAGATATACATGAAAGAGATGAAGAATATCTAAAAGAAAGTTATGAAGCAGCATGCGAACTTGCCAAAGAATATAATTGGACAGAAATTAAATGTGTAAATAATGGAAGAATAAGAACTAGGGATGAAATAGGAGAAGAAATTTTTCAAGAAGTAAAATCAATATTAGACTAAAACACCTAATGGGAGGGACTATGAAAATCGGTTTTTTTGGAGGTTGTTTCAATCCACCAACAAATGCACACATAAATTTAGCAATAAAAGTTTTAAAAGAATCTAACCTTGATAAACTAATATTTGTACCAGTAGGTGATTTTTACCAAAAGCAAGATTTAGTATCAGAAGAACATAGATACAACATGCTGAAAATTGCTTGTATGCGGACTAGAAAATATTGAAGTATCAGATATAGAATTAAACAAGAACAAAAAAATGTATGCTACAGATGTATTCAAATTGATAGAGCGAAAATATAAAAATGAAGAAATATATTTTATAATGGGAGCAGATAACTTCATAAACATAACAAAATGGAAAAATGCAGAGAGCATAATAAAAAAATACAAATATATTGTACTAAGTAGGGATAACATAGATTTAAGCAAATATATTGAGGATAACAAACTAATACATAAATATAAAAACAATATACAAATTATAGATGATAATAAATATATAAAATATAATTCAACAGAATTTAGAGAAAAAATAAAAGAGGAAAAACAATACAATCAAGAAATTGTTCCAGATCAAGTAATAGATTACATCATAAAAAATGATCTATATAAATGAAACAAGAAAAGGAAAGAGTAATGAAGAAAATAAATAAAATAAGAAAAAAAGTGAACATACAAAAATATCTACTTATAAAAAGAACAAAATTAAAATTACATATTATCAAAGATTTTTTAAAAAGTAAAAATAAATTAAAAAATATAAAAAAATATATAATTAAGAAATCCAAAAATGCTTTAAGTAGATATCTAAACAGTGAAAACCATATAAAATTTATAATAAACTCTATATTGTCTTCAAGAATAGTAATACTATTACTATTTTTGATTATTATGTTCAAATCAAATTTATTTTATCAAAATATAAATTTACCAGAAGATTCTATGGACAGAACAATTATGATGACCGTAAGATTTTTATGTGTTATGATATGTCCTCTACTATTTATAAAAAAAGATAAAAATAGATTTTTGGGAATAATGATTTATGATGTAGTAATAAGTATATTACTATTTGTTGATAATGTATATTTTGAATATTCAGCAAATCTTCTATCAATCTCACAAATTCTATACGTGAAATATGCAGAAGAAATTCGGAGGAACGTTGCTATACTTACTACATCTAAATCAAATATTATATTTTGTTGATATAGTTATACTCATACTTTTATGGCATATTGCAAGGGAAAATATTAATAACAAAAAATCAAAAAAAATAAAAAATAAAGGAAAAAGAAGACTAATCCTTGCAATAGTTTATACAATTGTAGCAATAATTATTACAAGACCAGGAATAGAAATAGGGCTTGAAAAAATAAGCGTGATACCATATCAAAAAACAGTACAAGTACAAGAAGGTTCAATTTTTGGATATCATTATGCAGATATCTATAATACATTTAATATAAAAGATACAGTAAAATACAAAACTTATTCTCAAATAGAAGAAGAATATCAAAAATTAGTAAGCTACTATGATGAAAATTATGAAATTGATGAAAGTATATATGGCATAGCAGAAGGTAAAAATGTTATAATTTTACAACTTGAATCAATACAGAATTTTGTTGTAAACAGGACAATCAATGGAAAAGAGATTACACCAAACTTAAACAAATTTCTAAATGAAAATATAAATTTTACAAACATGGTAGTACAAAGTTATTCAACAACTGCAGATTCTGAATATAGTGTAATAACTTCACTTTATCCGTTAGATAACGGACAAGCATTTAGTAGTTATTATGCAAGTATAAATAACGATATATTCAAATTATATAAAGAAAATGGATATTATACAGCATATATGCATGGAAATGAAAATGGATTTTGGAATAGAAATGCTGTATATTCAAGACTATTAGTAGATGAAACAGTGTTCATTGATGACTTTGAAAATACAGCTGAACTAATAAACTCATATCTATCTGATGAACTCTTTTATAAACAAGCAGTAGAAAAATTAGAAAGTTATGAAGAACCATTTATGACATTTTTGGTGGCAGCATCTTCACATACACCATTTAATTTGGAAGGAATGCATGCAGGAGAAGGCAAAGTTTCAATAGATGTTGGGGAATATGAAGGCACATCTTTAGGGAATTACCTAAAAGCAGTTAATTATGCAGACTATGCGTTTGGAATATTCATACAAGAGCTTAAGGATAAAGGCTTATATGACGATACTGTAATTATAGTGTTTGGAGATCATTATGGGATGACAATGTATGATGAAGATATGGAAAATTTTATAAAAGAAGTATATCCAAATTATAATGATGTAACAGCAAGAATTAATTATACAAATGTTTTGTGTGGGATAAGAATACCAGGTGTAGAAAGTAAAACAATAACTTCAACTGTAAGTAAATTAGATATAAAGCCAACACTTCTAGAAATATCAGGAATTGAAGATAACTTCTCATTAGGAGTTAGCATGTTTTCAACTAAAGATTATGCTGTTATTAGTAATGGAACAATAGTTACAGATACATATTATTATAATTCAGAGTGGTATTATATAGATACAGGAGAAGAAGTCGATTTAGATAGTATAGGAGAAGACAAAGAAAAATTAATTAAATATGTAGAAAACATGGAATTGGAGTTAGATATTTCAAGATCAATAATAATAAATAACCTATTAAAAGGAATATTTTGATATAAATTTTAAAAAAATTGACAAAACTACTATAATATGTGATAGAATATATTAGAATTTTATATTATGGACATTTAAGTCCGGACGGAGGGTTAAAATGAGTGATGTAAAATACAAACGTATTTTATTAAAGTTAAGTGGAGAAGCACTTGCAGGAAACAACAAAACAGGAGTATATGCAGATGTAATAGGAAGAATTTGCGATGAAATCAAAAAAGTAGTAGATTTAGGAGTTCAAGTCGGAATAGTAGTAGGGGGTGGAAACTTCTGGAGAGGAAGATATGGACACCAAATGGAAAGGACAACATCTGACTATATGGGAATGCTTGCAACAACAATGAATGGATTAGCACTTCAAGATACTTTAGAAGCAAGAGGAGTAAAAACAAGACTACAAACAGCAATAGAGATGAGACAAATTGCAGAACCTTATATAAAAAGAAAAGCAATAAAGCATTTAGAAAATGGCAGAGTAGTAATATTTGCCTGTGGAACAGGAAACCCATACTTTACAACAGACACAGCAGCAGCATTAAGAGCAGCTGAAATAGATGCAGAAGTAATCTTACTTGCAAAAACAATTGACGGAGTATATTCAGCAGATCCAAAATTAGATATAGGAGCTGTAAAATATGATAAAATAAGTTATTTAGACATATTAAATAAAGATTTAAAAGTTATGGATTCAACAGCAACTTCTTTATGTATGGATAATAATATACCACTTAAGGTGTTTGCAATAGAAAATCCAGAAAATATCGTTAAAGTGGTAAAAGGCGAAAATATAGGAACTACTGTTGAATAAAATTTTAGAAAGGGATGAATAAAATGGATTTTAGTAAAATAGAAGAAAAAATGGATAAAACCATAAATGTATTGATTGAAAATTTTGCGGAAATTAGAGCTGGACGTGCTAATCCTGCAATTCTTAATAAAGTAAAAGTAGATTATTATGGAGTTCCAACACCAATAAACCAAGTTGCAGGAATTTCAATTCCAGAAGCAAGATTGATTGTTATACAACCATGGGATATGAGTATATTAAAAGAAATAGAAAAAGCAATACTAGCATCAGATATTGGAATAACACCAAACAATGATGGAAAAGTTATAAGGCTTGCATTTCCAGAACTTAATGAGGAAAGAAGAAAAGAATTAGTAAAAGATATTAAGAAAGTAGCAGAAGAAGCAAAAGTTTCTATACGTTCATTAAGAAGAGAAGCAATGGATGAAGCAAAAAAAGCACAAAAAGATGCAGAAATTACAGAAGATGAATTAAGAAATGCAGAAACAGAAATACAAAAGTTGACTGATAAGAAAATAGAACAAATAGATAATATCCTATCTAATAAAGAAAAAGAAATCATGAGTGTATAAAAAGTATCCTGCACAAGGAAGGAGAAGGAAATGGAATTTAAAGAAGAATTAAGTAAATATGTAAATATAGTAAATAAAGAATTAGAAAAATATGTAAGAAAAGAAGAATGCCCAGAAAAGAAACTTAATTCTTCAATAGAATATAGTTTAATTAGTTCAGCAAAAAGACTAAGACCAATACTCATGATTGCATCATACAAATTATTCAAAAGTGATTATGAAAAAGTATTCCCATTTGCAGTAGCAATGGAGATGATACATAATTTTTCACTTATACACGATGACTTACCAGCAATAGATGATGACGATTTTAGACATCGGAAAACCGACAAACCACAAAATGTTTAATGAATCAACTGCAATACTTGCAGGAGATGCACTTTTAAATAATGCGTATTTAGTAATAAGTGAAAACTTAGAAGAAGACAATCAAGAGCAAATAAAAGCACTTAAAGAATTATCTTTTGGTGTAGATAGGATGATTGCAGGAGAATATGTTGATACTGAATTTGAGGGACAACAGATTTCTAATGAATATCTTGAATATATGCACAATAACAAAACAGGAGCACTTATAAGAGCATCAGTGAGGATAGGTGCAATACTAGCAAAAGCTGAAAAAGACGATTTAACAAGGCTAACAAATTATGCAGAAAAAATAGGACTAGCTTTCCAAATAAAAGATGATATATTATCAGAAATTGGAGACGAAAAAATTTTAGGAAAGCCTGTTGGAAATGATCGAAAACTAGGAAAAGTAACATTTGTTACAAAATATGGACTTGATAAAGCAAAAGTTTGGTTAGATGAATTAACAAGTGAAGCTATAAAAGAATTAGAAGTATATAAAAAAAGCAGCGACTTTTTAAGAGAGCTTGCACTATATATTAAAAATAGAGAAAAATAAGGAGAAGAAAAATGAATACTAAACCAAGACACATTGCAATAATTATGGACGGAAATAGAAGGTGGGCAAGAGAACATGGTTTAAGTACAAAACTTGGACATAAAGAAGGTGCAGAAAACTTAAAAAGACTAACAAGACATGCAAATAAAATTGGAATAGAATATCTTACAGTATATGCGTTCTCTACCGAAAACTGGAAAAGAAGTGAAGAAGAAGTTGGAGCATTGATGATACTTTTCAAAACTTACCTAGATGATTTAACAAAAGCAGCTGATACAGAAAATATTAGAATAAAATTTTTTGGACACATAGAAAGTTTATCACAAACTCTTCAAAATAGCATTACAAAGGCAATAGAAAAAACTAAAAATAATACAGGAACGACGCTTTGCATAGCATTTAACTACGGAGGAAGAGATGAGATAACAAAAGCAGTAAAAGAAATAGCAAAAGATGTAAAAGACAACAAACTAAACATAGAAGATATAAACGAAAATCTAGTTTCTAGTTATTTGTATACAAAGGACGAACCAGATCCAGATTTGTTAATTAGAACAAGTGGAGAAATAAGACTAAGTAATTTTTTACCATGGCAATTAGTTTATACAGAATTCGTATTTGTAAATAAATATTGGCCAGAATTTTCATCAGAAGATTTAGATGAAGCTATTAATACTTATGAAAAAAGAAATAGAAAATTTGGAGGTAAATAGTTCTATGGATATAAAAAGATTCTTAACATCAGTCTTAGGATTTCCTATTGTAATACTAATTCTAGTATTCGGAAATGAAACTGTTATAGATGTATTCTTTGCAATAGTTGCTCTAATAGCTATGAAAGAATATTTTGAAGCATTTGAAAAAAATAAAAAAGCAAAACCTATTAAATGGATTGGATATTTAATAGCAATCTCTATAGCAATTCTTAGATTTTTTCATTTAGAATCAACACTTGTTGATATTGATACAGATATGATAAATATGATGTTTTGTTTAGTCATATTCTCTGTATTTGTAGTATTTTTCCATATATTAAATTCTGGTATGAAAACAAGCATTGTAGACGGAGCAATCACTGTTTTCGGAATACTATATATTCCAGTCATGATATTATTTTTACCAATTATATATAGTGAGAAAAATGGAGAAATCTTAATTTGGTATGTAATAATATGTGGGTGGGTAACAGATATATTCGCATACCTTGCAGGTAAGATATTAAGAAGTAGAAAACATAAATTCAGTAAAATAAGCCCAAATAAATCAATAGAAGGTTGTATAGCAGGGGCAATAGGAGCAATGGTTGTATCTTTAGTATATACCATAATCTGCAATACATATTTTTATACAAACATATCATATATATATATTATACTAATATCATTACTATTAAGTGTAATTAGTCAAGTAGGAGATTTTGCAGCATCAAGTATAAAAAGATACAATGAAATAAAAGATTATGGAAACTTGATACCAGGACACGGAGGAATTTTAGATAGAATAGATAGTATATTATTTATAGCACCAGTAGCCTATATTCTGCTTATGAATATATAGAAAGAAACTCATTAAGGAGGAAGGGTAATAAATATGCTAGAATTATTATTAGCTATCATAAAAACACTGATATTACTAGGAATTTTAGTCATTGTACATGAAGGTGGACACTTTGTTATTGCAAAACTATGCAAAATAAGAGTTAATGAGTTTTCAATTGGTTTCGGAAAAATATTATACAGTAAGCAAAAAGGAGAAACAAAGTACTGTTTAAGACTAATACCACTTGGAGGATTTGTAAATATGGAAGGAGAAGAAGAGCCTTCTGATGAAGAAGGTTCTTTTAGTAATGCAAGTACACTAAAAAAGATTGCAATTGTTTCAGCAGGAGCAATTGTAAATATTTTATTTGGTATACTTGTATATTTCTTACTTATAACCTTTCACTATGGAATAGAAATAGCGATAAAGAGCATTTTTAATTATATAGGAGCATTAGGAGAAAGCATAAAAATACTCGTTACAGGAGGAACTACAATAGATGACTTGTCAGGACCAGTAGGCATTGCATCAATAGTATCTCAAACATCGAATATAACAGACTTTGTGTATCTATTGTCTGTAATTTCATTGTCACTTGGAATTACAAACCTTATTCCTATACCACCATTAGACGGAGGGAAAATATTAATATATATAATAGAATTCATAAAAAGAAAACCAATAAAGAAAGAAACATCATTAAAAATACAAATGGCTGGATTTATGTTTATTATAGGATTATCAGTCTTTGTCATGTTTAATGATGTAACAAAAATAATGTAAAAGTTATTCAAACTAACTTATGGAGGCAAAGAAATGAATAAAAAAACAGGAGTATTTTTATCAAGGATGCAACCGTTACATATAGGACATTTAGGAATAATAGAAAAAGCAATACAAGAAAATGAACAAGTAATCATAATAATTGGAAGTAAAAATAAAAAAGATATAATAAGAAATCCATTAGATATACAACTTAGAAGAATAATATTAGAAGAAGCACTAGAAGAAAAATTTACTGAAGAAGATAGAAAAAGAATAATTATATCAGAACTTCCAGACTGGACAATGGAAACAGATATTGCGTCAAACTTAGAATGGGGTAGATACTTATACTATAATATAGTATCACTGGGACAACAAAAAAAATTTACTTTTTACTTTTCAGATGATAAAAAAATCATAGAAGATTGGTTTGAAGATATGATAAAAGAAAGAATAACATTTAGATTATTTCAAAGAAATAATATGTTTGAAGCGGTATCTTCAACAAAGATTAGAAATGCCTTTTTAGATAGCAATAAAACATATATAGAGGAAAGTTGCCCAGAAGCGGTAATAAAAAGATTTGATATAATAAAAGAAACAATAGAAGAGGTATATAAAAACCCAAAATCGGACTATATAATGGAGGAATAAAACTTGAAAATAGAAGACTTTGATTATAATTTACCAGAAGAATTAATTGCACAAACGCCAATAAAACAAAGGGACATGTCAAGACTTATGGTAGTTGACAGAAAAACACAAACTATAAACTCTAATAAAACATTTTCTGATGTAATAGACTATTTAGAAGAAGGAGACTGCTTAGTTATAAATAATACTAAAGTAATTCCTGCAAGACTATATGGAAGAAAAGAAACAGGAGCAAATGTAGAATTTTTATTACTAAAGCAGTTAGAAGGAGATGTCTGGGAAAGCATTGTAAGACCAGGCAATAAATTGAAACCAGGAACTAAAGTATATTTTGGAGAACCAAGCATATTGGAAGCTGAAGTATTAGAAATCATGCCTGGAGGAACAAGAAAAGTAAAATTTACCTATCAAGGAATATTCAATGAAATATTAGATAAAATAGGGCTTATGCCATTGCCTCCATATATACATGAAGAATTAAAAGAAAAGGATAGATATCAGACAATATATGCAAAATACGAAGGATCAGCCGCAGCACCAACAGCAGGGCTTCACTTTACTGAGGAATTATTACAAAGAATAGAAGAAAAAGGAGTAAAAATTGCTAAAGTAACTCTTCATGTTGGTATAGGAACATTTAGACCAGTTAAAGAAGAAAATATAGAAGAACATGAAATGCACTCAGAACATTTTTATATAAAACAAGAAGATGTAAATAAAATTAACGAAACAAAAAAGACAGGTAAAAGACTCATATCAGTAGGGACAACATCATGTAGAGTATTAGAAACAATTGCAGATGAAAATGGGTTAGTACATACATGTGAAGAAGACACAAGTATATACATATATCCTGGATACAAATTTAGATGTATAGACGGACTTATTACAAATTTCCATTTGCCAAAATCGACACTCCTTATGCTAGTATCAGCACTTGCAGGAAGAGAGTTTATACTACAAGCATACAATAAAGCAGTAGAAGAAAAATTTAGATTTTTCAGTTTCGGAGATGCTATGTTAATAATATAATTAAAATATAAATACTAGATAATGAACTTAAAAAATCATAGTAAACTTAT
>CAYVWC010000007.1:0-5084 GCA_964455415.1 uncultured Clostridium sp. | reverse complement strand
TAAACTTATTTATTTTGATATAAATCCTATTTTGTTATATAAAGAACAAAGTTTACAATCATAACAAATTTCAATTCTAGTATCAAAAATATTTTTTAATGTGTTAATAAATTCATCATCTTTTTTATCTATTAAATGAATAATAAGCTTTTTAGGATTTAGATTAAGTAATGTGTTCAAAGAATAATCATTTGCAGAAAAAGTTATATCAGATAAATATTTTGCATTAAGAAAAGTTTCATTTGTAGGAATAATATTTTTATCATTGTCTAATAAAATGCTTTCACAGTTATAATATATCAAATGAACAGCAGAAGAATTAAAAGGAGTCATTGACACATACAATTTTAATATATTTATAAATTCCATATACTCCTTTTCTATCAAAAATTTGTTGACAGATATATCAACTACATAATCTAAATTCTTCATATAATTCTGTAATCTAAAATTTACAAATCCGTCTAAAACAAGAGATTTATTTTTTTTTATATAATCAAGTATAACATAATAAATGGAAAAGAAATTATCTTCCCTAGAAATAGTATCCGTTTCTAAAAAAATTTGTGCATTTTTTAAAATATTTCTCTTTTCAAGTTGAGAAAAATAAAAATAGTTATATCCAATAATTCTTTTTAAAAGCTTTTCTTCATAAAATAAAATGATAGCATCAGTTAAAACAGAAGAAACTTTATCATAAAAAGAATCTAAATTTTCTAAAGAAACATGAACAATAATATTTTTATATATTTTAAATGTACGTTCACATACATGCAAAGAGTCTATCTTTGAGTTTTGCAATCTATCTAACAAATAAATGATAATATCTGTATTATTTGTTTTTACGCATAATGACTTCATAAAAAAAAGACCCCTTTCAAAAAGATACATGTATATTATTTACAAAAATAAATCTATATATACATTATCTTATTCAAAAAAGGACTTTTTGAAACTTGTATAAAATTACATATATATTTTATAATCTATATCAGGGAAAATAGGATCTTTCTCATATATATCATTTAAAAATTCTATATCAATATTATTTTCTTTTATTTGATTATACAATTTATTAAATCTTCCAGTATGATCTTTAATTCTCCTTTTAGCATAATCAACCATAGTTCCGGTTTGTAATAATAAAACTCCAGTCACTACTTTGAAGAAGTAATAATTCTCTTGCACATTGATTTAAAGCTTTAATCTTAATTTTATCTGTTTCATTTGCAAACTCATTTGCAAGTTCAACCATTCTGTCGCCACACTTATGCATATGTCTTATAGTATAATCATTAAGCTCATTTAACCATACTTCACTATAACCATTAGCTCCCCAACTAGAACGACAAGGAGTACACACTTGTATTTCAGGAAATTTATCAATATATTCTCCAGGAGTTATTAATCTAAAATCACAATTATCATAATAAATCTTTTTAAATAATATATAAAGCCAATAAGGACCTTCATACCACCAATGACCAAATAACTCTGCATCATAAGGGCATAAAATAATAGGTGGAGTTTGCATATAATTTGAAAGATTATTAATTTGTGACTGTCTTGAATCAAAAAAATGTCCAGCTTGTTTTTCTACAGAATCCATTGCCCATCTTATATCATAAACATCTTTGTTTTCAGTCTTTCCAGTAATTCTATGATATTTTATTCCAGTATTAACTCTAACTCCGTCATGTGCAATATAAGGCTTAATATAATCATAATCTGCATCATATCCGATATCTCTATAAAACTCACGATAATTATAGTCACCTGGATATCCGCAAATAGAACTCCATACTTGCTTTGAAGCTTCTATGTCACGACCAAAAGCAACTACACCATTAGGAGAAACAATTGGTGCGAAAGTACCATAAATAGGCGTAGGGTTAGCATATAAAATTCCATGTGATTCTGTAATAATATATTCTATACCAAACTCTTTTAAATATTTATCTGCCTCTGGAACATATCCACACTCAGGGAGCCAAATACCACGAGGTTTTCTACCAAAATACTTTTCATAAGTTTGAACACCAACTGCAATCTGTGCACGGACAGTTTTTTCATTGACATATAAAATAGGAAAATATCCATGAGTTGCACCGCAAGTAATAATTTCCAAAACACCAATATCTTGGAAATGTTTAAAACCCTGTATAATATTGCATTTATATTCATCCTTAAAAATGTGTAAATCAGAAGTATATCTATCTAAATAATATTGAGATAAAGCATTAATTCTAGGATTATCTTTAGTCCTTATAATCTCTTTTTTACATAATTCTATATGTTTTTTTAAATACTTAATATATCTTTTTTGTAATAGTTTATTATCCAACATAGAAAGAAGAGGGGGAGTAAGAGACATTGTAATTCTAAAATCAACTTTTTCCTCCTCTAATTTTTTAAAATTTGTAAGTAAAGGTATATATGTTTCAGAAATAGCCTCAAAAAGCCACTCTTCCTCTAAATAATTTTCATTTTCTGGGTGGTGCACAAAAGGTAAGTGTGCATGTAAGACAAAACTTACGTAACCTTTTGGATTATTGTTCATTTGTAATTCCTCTCTATCTATTAATAAACATACCAGAAGTTGGCATTGTTAGATCATCCATTGTTTCATTATTATATAATCTGTTATATACATCATATACATTACCATACAACTTATCCATATTATTGATAAAACGTAAACTACCAAAGTCTTTAGAAGATAATACATTAGTTTTTACATTTCTAAATAAAACATTGCCAAAACTAAATTGTTCAAATAAAATATGATCATTAGGAGAAACAATATGATTTGAAGAATTAATATAAATATATTCTTCTGGTCTTTCTATAATTCTCCTGCCCAACTCTACAACATAGTTACAATTTGGCTCTTGAGTTCGTATATACCAACTATTTGCAAAATCATTGATTTCTATTTCAAAAGAATAATTTTTAGTTGTATTATGTACTATAAGAACAGGTCTAGTATCATAAAATACATTTTCTCCATGAATATTCATTAGAGAATTTCTGTCATTATCGGAAATATCCCAATAAACAAAAAGAGTAGTTGGAGTTTGAGCAAGAATTTTAACAATTGTTTCATTATACCTGTATGGTAAATCGTAATATTCTGCAAGCATAGGTTTTGCAGTAGAAATATTTTTTGAATCACTTTTATGAGAAGAAGTCCTTTTCTTAGTATCCTTTAAAGTAGTACTTGCGGACTTTTTAGTAGATTTTGTACTAGACTTGGTACTTGCAGGCTTTTTAGAAGCTGTCTTTGAAACTGACGTCTTTTTAGTTGATTTAGCTGTAGGAGTTGACTTAGTTTCTTTTGCTGAAAGATTTTTAGAAGTCTTAGTCTTAGACGTAGTTTTACTACTACTTACCTTAGAACTAGATGTAGTTTTAGTTTTTGCAACTTTTGTACTAACGTTAGTTTTAGTCTTTTTCTTTTCCTCACTATTATTAATCTTTTTTACAGTTTCCTTTGCCATAAAACTTCCTCCTTAGTAAACTTATACATTATATAATATATCAAAAAACAAATAAATTCAATATAATTCTAATAAAAAATTAAAAACTTGCAAAAAAAAAATCACTATGGTATAATACTTTGGAATAAAAACACGCAAGCTAAAGCAATAAAGACACTTTGGCCAAAAACAAAACAGAAGGAATGATAAAAATGGAAAAACCAATAGAATTTGGAATAGGTTTTTTAACAGGAAGAACCAACATATGTAATATTATTAACAATTGTTATAAAGATATGATAGAACAAATAAAAGATTATCCAGGAGGTGTTAATCTAACAATATTTATATTATACGATTTAGCATATCAACACACAAAAAGAGAAGAATTTTATACATTAAAAGATGATGTTTATAAAAAAATACAAATAAAGTATATAACACCAGAAGATATAGAAGAAGAAAAGAAAATATTAAAATCAAGATATAATTTAACAAAAAGTGAAGTAAATCTAATTTTAGGTACAGGATATGCAAGAGCAAGAAATGCAATAATGTACTTTGCACTAAAAAGAAAGATAGACTATTTACTATTTTGGGATGATGACGAATATCCATATGCTAATATAAAAGGAGAAGGAAAAGAAATCATCTGGAAAAAGCAGGATAATATATTAGAACATTTAAAAGTAATACAATATTCAGACATAACAGTAGGACATAGATGTGGAAACATGTCACCAGTACCATATATAGAGTTCGGAAAAGATGATATAAAAGAACAAGACTTTAAGGAATATATTGATGCAGTTAGTAATGAAGCAGTATCATGGGATAAAGTAAAAAAGAACATGAATAAAGATAATGGGATGACTTTTGCAGAAACGGATATAACAGAAGGAAAAGACAAAATTGTATTAAAAAATGTAGGAATAGAAAATTGGTTGCTTGCATCTCGGAATATGTCTAAATTTAACACATTTAGACAAAATACCAGCCTTCTATAATCCACCACTAGCAAGAGGAGAAGATACTTTCTTTTGTACACTTCTTACAGAAGCAAATGTAGTAAAAGTACCAACATATCATTTTCATGATAGTTTTTTAAAATATACAGGAATACCTAAAGGAAAATGTCCAAAAAGGTTTGAAAAAATACCGCTAAATGATACAAGTGTTGGAGAAAGATTTTTATTAGCATCAATAGGTTGGGTAAAATACAAGCCATTACTTATGTATATAATGCAAAGGACAACCTATTTAAAAGATATGCAAATTGCAAAAGAAAAGCTAAAAAACAGTATAGAAAAAGTAAATCAAATGTTTCCAGAACAAGACTTCTTATGCTTAGTTGATGAACTAGAAAAATATGACGAACAAGTTCAAGAACACTACAAAGAATATTTAAAAACAAATGATGTTTGGAATAGAATAAAAATACAAATAAAAGAAGGAATAAAACCATAAATAGTATCTTACTCATACAAGTATTAACAAAATTTTTATTAATACTTGTATGAGTATATTTAGTCAATAGAAAAATTTAAGAAAATTTTAAAAATATTTTTCGCAAAAAATTGACAATAGATAGAATTTATGCTAAAA
>CAYVWC010000006.1:0-26919 GCA_964455415.1 uncultured Clostridium sp. | reverse complement strand
GAAATCAAAGATTTCGACGCACACATGTGCAAAATTGCTTTGCAATTATTGCACGAACATAGGATGCTTAACCTTGTTGTATAGCAAAAATCTGACGATTTTTCCTATACAATAAAAGAAGTTATAAAATTAATAACAGTTTAAGCAAGATATGAATAATCATACTAATTTTCAATAACTTCTTTTATAATATTAATTACTTATTTCTATTTGCACGCTCACGTTCTTTACTATCAAGAATTTTCTTTCTTAAACGTATATTTTGAGGGGTAACTTCTACTAATTCATCATCTTGAATAAATTCTATTGCTTTTTCAAGTGACATCTGAATTGGTGGCACTAAATGTAAAGCATCATCAGAACCAGAAGCTCTAGTATTAGTTAAATGTTTTTCCTTACACACATTAATTGCCAAGTCCTCACTTCTAGAATTTAACCCCACAATCATACCTTCATAAACCTCAGTTCCTGGTCCAATAAATAATTCTCCTTTATCTTGTGCATTATATAATCCATAAGTTACAGCTTTCCCATTTTCAAAAGCTACAATTGTTCCTCTTGTTCTTGATGATATTTCACCTTTATATGGTTCATAACTATCAAATATATGATTCATCGTTCCATTTCCTTTAGTGTCTGTCATAAATTCTGAACGATAACCAATTAGACCTCTTGCAGGGATTTTAAATTCAATTTTTGTATGTCCGTCTTCTGCTGGTTCCATGTTTGTCATTTCTGCTTTTCTTTTTCCTAATTTTTCAATAACATTTCCAACAAATTCATCTGGTACATTAACAACAAGTCTTTCTATTGGTTCACACTTTTCTCCGTTTATTTCTTTAAATATTACTTTTGGACGTGAAACTAATAATTCAAACCCTTCTCTTCTCATTGTCTCAATTAGCACTGATAAGTGTAGTTCTCCGACGTCCAGCTACTTCAAAAGAATCTGCTTGTTCTGTTTCTTTAACTCTTAAGCTTACATTTTTTTCAAGTTCTTTAAATAATCTATCTCTTATATGTCTTGAAGTAACAAACTCTCCTTCACGTCCTGCAAATGGTCCATTATTAACACTAAAAGTCATTGTTACTGTTGGTTCGTCAATATCAACAAAATCAATTTTTTCTACGTGTTCTGGGTCACAGATTGTCTCTCCTATATTTATATCAGCAATTCCAGAAAACTCTATAATGTCTCCCGCTCTAGCCTCTTCAACTTCAACTTTATCTAATCCTTTATGAGTATATACTTTTGCAATTTTTCCATTAGAAGTTTTTCCGTCTTTTTTGCAAATTGCAACATTCATACCTGGTCTTAAAACTCCTCTTTCAAGTCTTCCCACTGCTATTCTACCTACATAATCATCATAATCAATGTTTGAAACTAACATTTGAGTAGGACCTTCTTCATCGCAATTAGGTGGATTTATTGTGTCAATTATAGTATTAAATAAGCAATCCATACCTCCGTCTTTATCACTCATGTTAAGTTTAGCTATTCCAAGTTTAGCAGATGTATAAACAACAGGGAAATCAAGTTGTTCATCGTTTGCATCTAATTCAATAAATAATTCTAAAACTTCATCTACTACTTTTGCAGGATTAGAACCTGGTCTATCAATTTTATTAATTACTACTATTGGTTTTAAATTTAATGCTAAAGATTTTTTTAGCACTTCTCTTGTTTGAGGCATTGCACCTTCAAATGCGTCTACAAGTAATAAAACACCATCAACAGTTTTTAAAACTCTTTCAACTTCTCCTCCAAAATCTGCGTGTCCTGGCGTGTCAACTATATTTATTTTCACACCATTATACATTACAGATGTATTTTTAGAAAGAATAGTAATACCTCTTTCTTTTTCTATATCATTAGAATCCATTATTCTTTCAGCAACTTGCTCATTATCTCTGAAAACATGACTTTGTTTTAAAAGTTCGTCTACAAGTGTTGTTTTTCCATGGTCAACGTGTGCAATTATTGCTATGTTTCTTATGTTTTTATCGTTCATATTATTACTCCTCTTATCTCTGTTTTTTACTAAATTATTATTATATATTAAACTTGTTCATTTGTCAATCTAATCATTTCTCCCATAATTTGATTGCTTAACATATCTAAGGTTTCTTTATCTCCTTTTTTATCTTTATACTCACTTAAATCTATAGGCTTTCCTATATTTATTTTTACTTTAGTAAATGGTCTATACTTAGTTTTTGTTTGTATTCCAACAGGTATAATTGGTACTCCTGACATTAAACTCATGAGTACTGCTCCATTTTGTATTTTTCCTTTCTTTTCAATTCCATTTCTTGTTCCTTCTGCAAAAATTAAAATTATATGATTGTCCCTTAAAATTTTAACACTATCTTTTAGTAATTTCACATCTTGTTTACCTCTTCTTACAGGTAGTGCATGTACTTTTACAGCAAGCCATTTAATAAATCTGTTTACAAACATTTCTTCCTTTGCTAAAACATAAATATCATTTCTTTTTAAAGATGCAATTATCGTTGGAGGATCCCAATTACTTATATGGTTTGGACATAATATGTATGGCTTATTTTTTTCTATATTTTCCTCTCCCACAACTTTTACTCTATATAATAAAAGTGTTGTAATTCTTAAAACAAATTTAATTATACCTCTAATCATTTCTCTTACCTCGTATTATTTCTGAAATTCTATTTACAACTTCGTCTATTGTCATATTAGTAGTATCAACGGTAATTGCATCTTCTGCTTTAACAAATGGCGCTATATCTCGTTCTGTTTCAAGTTTATGCCTTTCTTTTATTGAAGATAATACTTGTTCATATGTCTCATTTATTCCTTTTCTCAAATTTTGATTGTATCTTCTTCTTGCTCTTTCTTCTAATGAACAATCTAAATATATTTTTACATCTGCATTTGGAAATACAACAGTTCCAATATCTCTACCTTCCATAATTACATCATTTTCTTCTCCAATTTTTCTTTGGATAGGAGTTAATTTGTCTCTTACAATTTTTAATGCAGCAAAAACGGCAACCAAGTTATCCACCTCAGGACTTCTTATTTCTCTTGAAACATCTTCTCCATTTAAAAAAGTTCTTTGCTCACCTTTTATGTATTTAAGTTCTATATTTATGTTATCTAATATATCTTTTAATTTTTCTTCATCTTCAGGCAATATGTTTTTTCTTATACAGTCAAGAGTAACGCTTCTATACATTGCTCCTGTATCAATATTTAAAAGATTCATTTTTTTTGAAATTATCTTTGTTATTGTTCCTTTTCCTGTTCCGGCAGGTCCGTCTATTGCTACTACAAATGACATACTATTTACTCCTTATTTAATTCTTCAAGTTCTTCTGGTACTTCAATAGCTTTAGCTATGACTTCTATACTTTTTATATTCATAGCTGTTAATTTTTCTATTTCTTTTTTACATTTATCTTTAAATTCATTTAAAGATTCTAATATATTATACCCATATATAACTATAACTTCGATATATAGGCTTGGTCCTTCTTCATATTTTGTAAGCCTCATTTTTGCAAGTTTATGTATTCCTGATGTTTTATATGCTAAATATTCTATTATTTGCCTAAATACTTGATCTGAAATTGTAAAATTCCCCATATAACTAAAAGTTGGTCTAATAATTGATTTTTCTGATACGTATGGGGCTTTTCCGACTCCTTTTGATTTAAAAATTTGAAGCGGATCTAATATATATCCAGAAAAATCTTTTTTAATTTCAAAAGTTGGAACAGGTATAACATGTTTTCCTTCAGTTACACGTATTCTTCTTGCTGTTTCCATTTCTTCATTAGTTGCGATTTCGTCTATTCTAATAATTTTAGAAACTTTAGGCAATCCTAAATTTTCCGCAATTTTGTGAACCATATTATCAGATGTTCCTAAAATCATTATACTTTCTGGTTTATATTTTTTTATTGCATTTTGAATTTCCTTTTTTTCTGTTTCAGTCTGAAATAAAGCATGCTTTACGGTCTCAATTTTTGTTGGAGCTTTTTTTGCAGAAGTTCCAGCAATTACCTCATTATCTTTAATAAATAATCCGTCATCTATTATGTAATTAATATTGTTTTCCCCCGCTACATATTGAGCTCTATAGCTTTTTCCTGTTCCTGAAGGTCCAACAAACGCATAAACTTTCATATCTTTAAGAAACCACATATTTTATAAGCCTCCATTATTTTTATTCTTTTTCTAATAATATAATATTATATATATATTCTTGATATGCAGTATCAAATCTTTCTGCCTCTTTTAAAACTGTTATTCCTTCTTTTGGAAATCCTTCCCAAAGTCCCATATACTCTGAATCTATTAACCATATTCTTCCATGATAATCTGTTAATATTTCATCATAATCATATATTGTTTCCATTGCAGGGCCATAAGCTTCATATGCTTCTTCAACTCTCCAGCCTTGTTCATTATAGAAATACTGCTTATTTTCTGGGAAAAATGCTGCTATAACGCCTCCATTTCCAATATTTGAATATATAATTATATCATCTTCCTCGATATTTTCTTGTAAGTACTCAATTTGTTTCATATTACTACTATCATAGTTAATCATTGTATTTATAACATTGCTTGTTATCCCTAAAGCTAATATAATAATACAAGCTATAGCTATTATCCATTTATTATTTTCTTTTGATAAAATAAATGCTAAAGAGAAAATATATATTCCTGTTAGAACCATTAAATATCTAGGGAATAATATTGGTATTGTAGTAGAAATTAATGCAACTATTGCTATAACTCCCCAATACACAACTAAGCTTAATATGCAAGGTTTAATTTCCTCTTTATTCTTTCTATTTTTTAAGATGCTATATCCCATGTATATATAAATAATAATTGATACTATTATTGCTATAATTGTCTGTATGTTATATTCAAGTTCAACTCCTGATTGTTTAAATGATTGATATTGAAAACTGAATACTCCTACAATTGTATCTAATAAAGTTGCATCTTTAATCCAAAAGTCAGCACCAACATATAACACTTGACCAAGCAAATATATAAGCCATGGAATATATAATACAACTTGAACAACCGCAAGTACTAAAAATGCAATAAGTGACTTTTTATATTCATTAGAATTTCTAATTAAATATATTAATAGAATCAAATTTACAAATCCAGCTGTAGCTAGTGCATAGTAATGAATATAGCAACAAGCTATACTAAATATTCCAAATATTACAAGGTTTTTAATTTTCTTATCTTTATAAAATCTATAAGCATATATTACCATTAAAGCCACAAACAAACATGCCCATGAATACATCCTAATCTCTTGTGAATATATAGTCATTACTGGTAAAAAATATGTTAAAAATGAAAAGAATATTCCTACTTTGTCTCCAAAATCTTTTCTTATATGTGTAAATCCAAGTATTCCAAGTATTGCTATAGCTAAGACTGAAAATAATCTAAAAATCAATGTATTATTTCCAAAGATTAAATAAACAAAATGTAACATCCAATAATATAAAGCTGGATGTACATCATTTCCTGTTATATTCCATATATCTACTAGATTATGTTTTGAAATTGCAACTGAATAGCTTTCATCAAACCATATATTACTATGAAAAGCTCCTATAAATATAAATATTATTCCGTATAATAATTATTAATATATGTATTTTTTTTATATTAAATTTAAACATTTGTTATCTCCTCTTAGTTTAATAAAAGCGTGTATATTGTATATACACGCTTTTTTAGCAAAGTTTATTATATTACTTCATTTATCTTTATATCTCTAACGTGTTCAATCTTTTCCCAATTAGTTTCTCTTTTGAATAAACATTTAAAGTTTATCATAAGCCAACTTGCTAGAAATAGTGGATAACATAGTAGCCCTTTAATCATTGGCCTAATAGGTTTTCCGTCTAGTTTCATTATTACCATACCAGTTATAATAGGAATTAGAAATGTTGGTATTATATACATCAAGTAATTTTGTATAAGTTCCACTTTTGTCATACCGTCACCCATGTATATAACTGCATTTACTAGTAGTAAAAATAATGTGATAACAAACATTGGTATACTTCCTACAATATATAACAAACCGTCAAATGTAACTAGTGTTTTATTTTCTTTAACTGAATTTGCAAGTTCTTTTGTATATTTACTCATACATTGTATATGTCCTACTGTCCACCTAGAACGTTGAGACCAACTTTGTTTAAATCCAACAGGTTGTTCGTCATATACTATTGCATCTGTTGCCCAACCTAATTTTTTTCCTGCTGTTATTCTTTGTAAAGAAAATTCTATATCTTCTGTTAAAGTATAAGTTTGCCACCCATTAGGTTTTATAACATCAAACTTAACCATAAATCCTGTTCCATTTATTAATGGTGATAACCCTAAATTATATCGTGCTAAGTGATAAAATCTATTCATCATCCAATAAAAGATTGCATATCCTGAAGCTACCCAACTATCTGTAGGATTTTTGATGTCTCTGTATCCTTGAACAACATCTTCTCCTTGACATAATTTTTTGTTCATATTTTTTATAAAGTCTTCATCAACTATATTATCTGCATCAAATACGCAAAATGCGTCATAATCTGCATTTTCTTCAATTTTCTTAGATAAGAACCATTGAAGAGCATGACCTTTTGTTCTTCCCTCTGTATGATTTCTCACATAAACTATTGCTCCAGCATCTTCTGCTATTTCTACAGTTCTATCTGTACAATTGTCTGCTATTACATATATGTCTAACAACTCTTTTGGGTAATTTTGATTTTTTAGGCTTTCTATTAAGTTTCTTACAACACACTCTTCATTGTGTGCAGGTATTATTGCCATGAATTTATGGTTTTTGTTTACAAGAAGCGGTTTATCTTTAAGTTTTACTAAAGAACATATACTAATTAATAATTGATATAACCAAAATATTGTTATAATCCATATTATTGCTTGTTGTAATATATATAAATATTCCATTTTTACCTTCTTTCCTTCTTTCTAATAATATTTGAAAGCTTTATACCCGTAGCAATTGTTCTTCTTATTAATAATTTTATTCAACAATATATATTATACTATATTTTGTTAAAAAAAGCAAATTTTTTCAAATCTTTTGATAAATATTGTTGGTTGATATTATTAATTATGCTTTTTTTGTGATTAATCAACATCTTTAGCTGTTAGGTTTATTCTTCCTTGTTCATCTATTTCATATACTTTTACTTTGATTGTATCTCCAACATGTAGTACGTCTTCTATATTTTTAATTTTTTCTTTAGATATCTTTGAGATGTGAAGTAGTCCTTCTTTTCCTCCTCCTACATCGACAAAAGCTCCAAAGTTCATTATTCTTTCAACTTTTCCATTATATATTCCGCCAACTTCAATTTCTTTTACTATCTCTTCTATCATTTCTAATGCTTTATTGCCACTTTCTTTGTCTTGAGAATATATAAATACATTTCCGTCTTCTTGAATATCTATTTTTACACCTGTCTCATCTATAATCTTATTAATAGTTTTTCCGCTTGGTCCTATTACATCTTTTATTTTATCTACTTTGACTTTCGTTGTTGTTATTTTAGGTGCATATTTTGATAGTTCACTTCTTGGCTTATCTATTTGTTTTAACATAATTTCATCTAATATATATTCTCTTGCTTTTTTTGTTCTTGCAAAAGCTTCTTCTATAATATTATATGTTAAACCATCAATTTTTATATCTACTTGTATTGCAGTTATACCTTTATGTGTTCCACCAACTTTAAAGTCCATATCTCCAAAGAAATCTTCTATTCCTTGTATATCTGTTAACATTATATATTTTGTTGGATCTTCACTATCTGTTACAAGTCCTGTAGAAATTCCAGCTACTGGTGCTTTTATAGGAACACCTGCATCCATTAATGCTAATGTACTTCCACAAATACTTCCTTGTGAAGTAGAACCATTTGAACTTAATACTTCTGAAACTACTCTTATTGCATATGGAAACTCTTCTTTTGAAGGTAATACTGGCACTAAAGCTTTTTCTGCTAAAGCTCCATGTCCTATTTCACGTCTTCCTGGTCCACGAGAAGTTCTTGCTTCTCCTACACTATATGCTGGAAAATTATATTGATGCATATAACGTTTTTCATGTTCTTCATCTATTCCGTCTAATACTTGTGCTTCACTAAGCATTCCTAGTGTTGCAACAGACATAACTTGAGTTTGACCTCTAGTAAATATACTACTTCCATGAACTCTAGGTAATATACCAACTTCACATGAAAGTGGTCTAATCTCGTCAATTTGTCTTCCGTCAGGACGTTTGTGTTCTTCATATATCATTTTTCTAACACATTTTTTCTCAAGCTTATAGATAATTTCTCCAATTTCTTGTTCTTTTTCTTCTACAAACTCTTCTCCATGTTTTTCTGTAAGATAAGCTATAATGTCTTCTGTAATTTTATCTATATTTGCATCTCTTACTTCTTTATCAACAGCTTGTACGTCTTGATACATCCTATCTTTAAAATTATTTTCTACTTCTGCGTATAATTCTTCTGAAATAGCAAAAGATTTATATTCAAATTTAGGTTTTCCTATCTCTTTTTGTATTTCAGATATAAACTTACAAACTTTTATTATTTCTTCATGTCCTTTTTTTATTGCTTCTAGCATTATATCTTCAGGTATTTGGTTTGCTCCTGCTTCAATCATAGTTATTTTTTCTAAAGTTCCTGCAACTGTTAAAACTAAATCTGTTTTTTCTCTTTGAGCAAGTGTTGGATTTATTATTATTTCTCCATTAACATACCCTACATTAACTGCTGCTGTTGGTCCTCCAAATGGTATATCAGATATTGCAAGTGCACAAGAAGTTCCTATCATAGCTGCAACTTCTGGTGAATTGTCTGGATCTACTGATAATACTGTTGCGATTACACACACATCATTTCTAAAATCTTTTGGGAATAAAGGTCTTATTGGTCTGTCTATTGCTCTTGATGTAAGAATAGCTTTATCTGCTGGTTTTCCCTCTCTTTTTGTGAATCCTCCTGGTATTTTTCCTACCGCATAAAGTTTCTCCTCATAGTCAACAGATAGTGGAAAAAAGTCTATTCCTTCTTTTGGTTCTTTTGAGGCTGTAACATTAACCATTACAACTGTTTCTCCATATCTAACCATTACACTTCCGTTTGCAAGTTCTGCAATCTTGCCGTTTTCAATTATTAGTTTTCTTCCTGCAAGTTCTGTTTCAAATGTTTTAAACATTTTTTCTACCTCTCTTTTCTAAAATCTTAATTTATACAAATAATCCACAAGTTTTAGCTTAAGTAACTTCAATAATATATTAGAATATAATACATTATTCAAGCTACTAACTAATCTCATGTATTATCTATACACACATTTTTCAGGGCGTTTAATATAAAATCAAACGCCCCACAATTCAATTTATTTTCTTAATTTAAGTTTTTCAACTATTTCTTTATATCTAGCTTCATCTTTTTTAGCTAAATAATTTAAAAGATTTCTTCTTTTACCTACCATTTTTAAAAGCCCACGTCTTGAATGATTATCCTTAGTGTGGATTTTTAAATGTCCAGTAAGTTCATTAATTCTTTCTGTTAAAAGAGCAATTTGGACTTCTGGAGAACCAGTGTCGTTTTCTTCTCTTTTATAAGTATTAATTATTTCTTGTTTTCTTTCCTTTGTCATATTTACACCTCCATTACTATTACAATTAGCCCATTTCCTAGCATAAGTGGTGTTATTCTCCTTAAGCCACGAAAAAGGTATATTAAATTTAATCTGTTACTATTTTACTATAATTTGGAGCGAATTGCAAGCACTTTTGCTGAAAATCCTTTATTCTTAAAATATTTTTAAATATTTTAAATATTAGTCCTAAATATCTTGTCACATCATCTACTCCATTTGGCATCTTTCTATATGAAACTTCCATTTTAGTCATCTCCTATTATTTCTATTTCAGTTTCAATTTTTTTACCAGTCTTATTATATACAGTATTTTTTACATATTCAATTAATTCTATTATATCAGACGATGTTGCATTTCCATTATTGACTATAAATCCTGCATGCTTATCAGAAACCATTGCTCCACCTATTTGTTTTCCTTTTAAACCACAATCATCTATTATTTTTGCTGAAATAAAGTTTTCTCCTCTTTTAAAGGTGCTTCCTGCAGAAGGTTTATTTAAAGGCTGTTTTTCTCTGCGAAGTGTTGCATATTCTTGCATTTTTTGTTCTATTTCACTTTTTTTACCTTTTTTTAGTTTTAAGATAGTTTCTAATATTATGTATTTATTAACTGAAAATATACTATTTCTATATTTGAATTGATGTTCACTATTATTTATATTTTTTATATTACCCTCATAATCAATATATGTACTTGAATATACTATATCCTTCATTTCCTTTCCATATGCACCAGCATTCATTTTTATAGCTCCACCTATAGTTCCTGGAATTCCGATAAGCAAATTCAAATCCTTCTATTTCCTCATTTAATAGTTTTTGTGAAACTTCAGCATTTTTATTTCCACTTCCACATGTAACAAAAACGAACTCATCTTTATAAGAAATTTCAAATTTTGAAATTTCAATTTTACATACAATTCCACGTATCCCCTTATCAGTTACCAATATATTAGTTCCATTTCCAAAAACAAAAATTGGAACATTGTTTTCTCTTGAAATTTCTAAAATATTTTTCAAATCCTCAATTGTATGTACTTTAATGAAAATGTCCGCATTGCCTCCAGTTTTAAAAGAAGTATGTTTCGACATTGGTTCATTTAATTTAATATTATCTTTTCCTAGTTTTTCCTCTAATTTCATTATGATATCCATAATTGCCTCCAACAGTTTAGATAAAGTAAATATTTTTTAAAAGAGTGATTTTGGAATTATCCCCTAAAATCACTCTCGCATTTAGAATTCAACTTTTTCCTCTATCCATTTTGATAATTCGTCAATTTTAACTCTTATCTGTTCCATTGTATCTCTATCTCTTATGGTTACAGTGTTGTCTTTTTCTGTATCAAAATCAATAGTTATACAATATGGAGTACCTATCTCGTCTTCTCTTCTATATCTTTTACCAATACTTCCTGCTTCGTCATAATCACACATAAATTTTTTAGAAAGCATTTCATATACTTCTTGTGCTTTTTCATTTAGTTTTTTAGATAGTGGAAGAATAGCTACTTTATATGGTGCTAGATAAGGGTGTAATTTTAAAACAGTTCTTACATCTCCTTCTCCAACTTCTTCTTGAGTATAGCTGTCACATAGGAAAGCTAGCATTGCTCTATCACATCCTAGTGAAGGTTCTATACAATATGGTATATATCTTTCTCTACTTTCATCATCTAAATATGTAAGCTCTTCTTTAGAGTGATTCATATGTTGTTTCAAGTCAAAATCAGTTCTATCTGCTATTCCCCATACTTCTCCCCAACCAAATGGGAATAAAAATTCTATATCTGTTGTTGCATTACTGTAATGACTAAGTTCTTCTTTTTCATGGTCTCTTAATCGTATATTTTCTTCATGTATACCAAGAGATAATAAAAAGTTTTTACAAAATTCTTTCCAATAAGCATGCCACTCTAAGTCTGTTCCTGGTTTACAAAAGAACTCAACTTCCATTTGTTCAAACTCTCTTGTTCTAAATATAAAATTTCCTGGTGTTATTTCATTTCTGAAAGCTTTACCTATTTGAGCAACTCCAACTGGTAATTTTCTTCTTGTTGTTCTTAATATATTCTTAAAATTAACAAATATTCCTTGTGCAGTTTCTGGTCTTAAATATATTTCAGCTTTCGCATCTTCTGTTACACCTTGATAAGTTTTAAACATTAGATTAAATTTTCTAATATCTGTAAAATTTTCTTTTCCACAATTTGGACAACCTATATGATGTTCTTTCATATAACTAATCATCTTTTCATCTGGCCAACCGTCAACTATTTGTTCACAATTGTGTTCATGCATCCATTCTTCTATTAATTTATCTGCTCTATGACGTGTTTTACACTCTCTACAATCTATTAATGGATCACTAAATCCTCCTACATGTCCAGAAGCTACCCAAACCTCTGGGTTCATAAGGATTGAAGAGTCTAAACCAACATTATATTTATTTTCTTGAATAAATTTTTTTCTCCAAGCACTTTTTATATTATTTTTTAATTCAACACCAAGAGGTCCATAGTCCCATGTATTTGCAAGTCCTCCATAGATTTCAGAACCTGCGTATATATATCCTCTTGATTTACACAAATTTACAATTGTATCCATTTGTTCAACCATAATTATAGTTTCTCCCTTCTATTTTCTACTGTAAGATACATTTACTTTATTTTTATTATTCAAATACAATGTAATTCCTAACAGGCTCATCATATATATAAATATTCCGATAGGCACACTATAATCATTTATAGGTATTCTACATATTGCAAGAATACTAATATATAAAGCAAGCATTATAACTGTAATTATTATAGGTTCCATAATAGATTTATAAGTTCCTAATTTTCTAAAAGCTATTCCAAAATATATAATAATTATTATAAAAGATATAACAATAGGTTTTATATATTCTTTTACTAAATCATAAACTTCAACAGCAGGAACATTTATTTCAAGTATATAATTTTCTACATCTTCAAATTCATATTTTTCTACTAATTTATTCTTTATTTCTTCTATCTGTTCATCTGATGCGTCTTTTAATTTTATTGAAATAGTATCATAGAACTCATCAGTATACTCCACTTTGTATTCCCCACTAAAAACTTCTGTTATTATTTCTTTTACGTCATCAATATTTGATTCTTCTATCATATATACATCTAAGGCTGTATAGTTTCCAAACTCAAAACCAAAATTAAAATTAAATATACAAGCCATTACTATTCCTATTATAATAATTAGTAAAGTTATCCCCAAAATGATTAATTTTTTCTTCATTTTCATATACTCCTTTTACAACTACATTAATCTCTATGCCTTGCAATAAGCATAAGTCTCATAAATACTAAATTTGAGATTATCAAACTTAATATTCCATAAAATAGTGTCATCCCTATTGAGAATACTTGTACTTCTGGCATAAATGTGAAAACAACTGCAATAATTAATAGGACTAAAATCAAGTCAATTTTTTGGATATAAGCTCCATATGTTGTAAATACCACATTTTCAGAACTTGAATTTTCTTTTATATCCTTTAATATTTTTATCATAAAGTAAAAATCAAATATCATAAGGGCTAACATTGCGAAAATTCCACCAATTGATACTGTTGTTGAAGTATATCTTATTAGCAAAAGAAGCATTGCTATAGCTGAAATAAATGATATACTACATACTAATCCGTCTAATCTAAATCTAATTATCATATACACTATCATTATCAAAGCAATTGCTGAAAGTATCCCACTTAATATATATATAGTATTTGTTCCTAGTACATTTGAAATATATTCAGTTGATTCTATATTATATGTTAATGGCATTTCATCATTATTTAAAAGCATTGCATAAACTTGCGCTTGTGTTGCATATTCATATATAGTAGTTTCATCTGTAGATGAACCAATAGCAATTGTTAATTCTCCTGTTGTTATTACATCTTCAAAATATGATGTTAAAAATTCTGTGCCTTCTATTATCATAGTAACTTGCTTTTGTTCTTCTTCTTCACTTTCATCATCAGTTGTTGTCTCTTCATCAACTGTATCCTCATCTTCACTTTCATCTGATTCATCTGTTTCTTCTGTCTCTTCAATTTCTAGGTAATTTCTACTTACTTCTTCTAGTTTTTTTGCACCTTCACTTGTAAATTTAATATCAAGATACACAACTACCGCTCCTGTATCACTACTTCCATAAACAACTGATGCTTTCTTTATATCTGACTTATCTAACAAAACTGTTTCATCTTCAGAGTCAATCATTGAAAAATCACCATTTGCAAGTAGATATTGAAGAAGAGTGTCTGTAATTATATTATCTTCAAGTTCTACTACAATATCTCCATTTTCGCTATCTAGTCTTACACTATAATATTCTACACCTAATTCTTTTAATCTTCCTTCAAATATTTTTTTTACTTTTTCAAAATTTTCAACTGTTAAACTTTCATCTGGGTTTACTTTTACACTTGAAATAGTGTAATTACCTTCAGTTGCATCTTCTGGTATTTCTTCTACTTCATTTCCGTCTTCGTCATATATCTTATCCTCTGAACTATCATCTAAAGTAAAGTATGAAATCCTTTTTCCTGTAAGTTCAGCTGATAATATATAATCTGGCAAAACACTTTCATATGAAAATAATCCTTTAGAGTATACCCCAACAAAACTTACTATCGCTATTAATAATATTATTAATACAAATAATGCTATTTTTAATCTTCTTTCCAATTTATTTTTCAGTCCTTTCATTTAATTTTTAGCAAGTACTTTTTCTATTTTATAAAAGCTCTTGCTCCTATTATAATAGTTTTGTGTCATTTATTATCAGTTCAAACCATATATTCAAATATTTTGCAGCATATTTACTCATAACAGTTCTATCAATAAATATTTCAAAATAGTCAATTACTGGGCAAATTTCTGTGTCAATCTCTACATCTAATGTAATTTTCCTTTCTTCTTTATTTATTATGAGTTTGGCATCTGTAACAGCATAATTAACTCTATCATGTTTATCAAATGTTGACATATTCTTATTTGTAACCCTATCTCTATGAACATCTGACTTATCAGCTAATATAAGTGCTGCTGATATATCACTTACAGCTGTACCTGTTTCCTCATCATGGTTACCTATTGCCATCATTATTTCTGTTCTACTATTTGCATCCATACCTATATCTTTAAGTATGTTATATGCAAGTAATGCTCCATAATGTGCATGATCTTTTCTATTTATACAATTCCCCACATCATGCAAGTAGCCAGCAATTTTAGCAAGTTCTACCCTATCACTTGGGTATCCTAAAGCTTCAAGAATATCCCCTGCTCTTTTTGATACAATCCCAACGTGTCTTAATGAGTGTTCTGTATATCCCAACTCATTTAGTTGTTTTTGTGCTCCTTGCACTAAAGCTTGTACTTCTTCATTGTTTTTAACATCTTCAAGCGTTATCATATATATTCTCTCAGTCCTTCCTTAGTAAAAATATTTTTTCAAACTCCTTTGTGTTCTAGTAGATTTTATAATAAAACGATAAAAAATTCAACATATATTTAAAAATTTTAAAAAGTTCTCTAGCAAATACTAGAGAACTTTTATAATATTCTTTGCTTATTTTGCAATTGATATACCTAAAACCTTATATTTAGCAACACCGTCTGGTATTTGAACTTCTACAACTTGATTTTTCTTAGCACCTATTAGCGCAAGACCTATTGGAGATTCATTAGATATTTTATTTTGAGATAAATCTACTTCTGTAGACCCTACTATAGTATATTCAAAATCCTCATCAAAATCTAAATCTCTAATTTTAACTGTGTTTCCTACTTGAACAGTCTTAGTATCTATTTCAGATTCATTAATAATTTTTGCATATCTCAATTTATTTTCAAGATCAACAATCTTTATTTCATTTTGAGCTTGTGCATTTTTAGCTTCATCATATTCAGAGTTTTCTGATAAATCACCAAATCCTAAAGCTACCTTTATTCTTTCAGCAATCTCACTTCTTTTTTCTGTTTTCAAATATTCTAACTCTTCCTCTATTTTATTATATCCTTCTTGTGTTAATAGTATTTCTTTATTCTCCATTTTGTTACCTCCTAAAAAGTGACTAAACTAATTATTTAATATATTACGCTAATATTTTTTGTTTGTCAAGAGCTTTTTTTAAGTAATATTTACCATTATTTTGAATTAACCCTGTAAGCCTTACATTGTCATTTTTTAATTGCTTTTGTATATTACTCAATGTGTCATTTCTGTATATATAACTCTCATAAATTATATTACTTTCATAATCGTTTTCATTTTCTAATATTTTTAAATTATCTCTATTATAATCAATTTTATAATCGTTTATATTTACTCCAAAAAAATTTTTTAGATTTACATCGTTTTGCAAATTTATTAAAATAGCATTTTGTTTTATATTGTATTTGTTTAGTTCGTTTTCATCATAGTCAACATTTATTATAATATCTGTGTTAATTAAACTCTTTCTTTTATTATTTGTAATTTGAATACCTATTCCATAATCTATATAAAGCTCTTCTTCTATATACTCAAAACTATTTAATGAATTTGAAATAATCTTTAATGACTTTACTTCTTTTGCAATTTCTACTATTTGTCCCATTATTATTTCATCTTTAGAGTTGGTAAGTAAAGCTATATTTCTGGTTTCCGATTTTGCTTTTTCTATCATACAAACATATTTTATTATATCTTTTAGCATAAATTTAAAAAGCCATTTTCCATTTAGTATTTTTAGCCCAAAATCATTTATATAATATTTTAGTGTTTCATTTTTTAATAATTTTTTATTTAAAGCAACAACAATATCTTCTTTTTTGCTTATTTTAAATAATCTTTTTGCAATTCTTCTTATTTTTCTTATGCTTAAATTGTCATTTATATTTACATACACAGTTTTCAAAGATTATCACCTGAATACAGTTTTCTCGCAAAGTAAGTTGTATATACGTTTTACTTTGATTTATAAAAGTATATTCAGGTGAACTATTATTTATTATTTTTTATATCTAATTTTATATGAACGTCTCTTAATTGCTCTTTCGTAACTTTTCCTGGAGCACCCATAAGTAAATCTTGTGCTTTACTGTTCATTGGAAATGCAATTACGCTCCTTATATTTGGTTCATCTGTTAAAAGCATTATCATCCTGTCTACACCTGGCGCAATTCCAGCATGAGGTGGTGCTCCATAGTGAAAAGCATTAAATAATGCTGAAAATTTTTCAGATATTACTTCTTCTGAATATCCTGCTATATCAAAGGCTTTAATCATAAGTTCTGGATCATGATTTCTTACTGCACCAGAAGAAAGTTCTGTTCCATTACATACGATGTCATATTGATATGCAAGTATGTCTAATGGATTTTGTGTTTTTAGTGTTTCCATTCCTCCTTGTGGCATTGAGAAAGGATTATGGCTAAATTCGATTTTTCCTTCATCTGATAATTCATACATTGGGAAATCTATTATCCAGCAAAATTTGAATACATCTTTTTCTATTAAATCTAATCTTTTTCCAAGCTCTTCTCGTACTTCTCCTGCGATTGAGGCCGCTAATTTCTCAGTATCAGCTATAAAGAAGATTGCAGAATTTGGTTTTAATCCTGTCTTTTTAATTAATTCTTTTGTATGTTCTTCATCAATAAATTTTGCAATAGGTCCTTGTAAACTTCCGTCTTCGTGTGCTTTTAACCAAGCTAAGCCTTTAGCTCCGCATTCAGATGTAGCAAAATCTACCATTTCATCAAAAAATCTTCTAGGCATCTTAGAAATGTCTGGTGTTACTATTACTCTTACAGTCTTATTTTTAAATGCGTTAAACTCTGTATCTTGAAAAATTTCTGTCACATCTTGTATTAGAAGTGGATTTCTTAAGTCTGGTTTGTCTGAACCATATTTAAGCATTGCTTCTTTATATGTTATTCTTGGAAAAGGATATTCTGCGACTTTTTTATCTGAGAAAGTTACAAATGTATCATACATTACTTTTTCCATGACTTCAAAAACATCTTCTTGTGTTGCAAAAGACATTTCCATATCCAATTGATAAAATTCTCCTGGCGCACGATCTGCTCTTGCATCTTCGTCTCTAAAACAAGGTGCTATTTGAAAATATTTATCAATGCCAGAAACCATAAGTAATTGTTTGAATTGTTGAGGAGCTTGAGGAAGTGCATAAAATTTTCCTGGATGAACACGGCTAGGAACTAAATAATCTCTTGCCCCTTCAGGTGATGAACTTGTAAGTATTGGTGTTTGTACCTCTGTAAATCCTCTTTCAATCATTTGTGTTCTTAAAAATTGTATTATTTTAGCTCTTAATAATATATTTTGTTTTAATTTTTCATTTCTTAAATCTAAAAATCTATATTGTAGACGTAAATCCTCTCTAATTTCAGTATCAGAATTAACCTCAAAAGGTAAATTTTTCAATCTTTTCCCTAATATTTCTATTTTATCTATTACAACTTCTACTTCTCCAGTAGGCATGTTTTCATTTATTGTTTCTTTATCTCTAAGTCTTACTTTACCTTCAATTGAAACTGTTGACTCATTTGGAAGGTGTGAGACTATTTCTACTAATTCTCCTGCTCCTGAAGTTACTGCTTGAGTTATACCATATTGATCTCTTACATCAACAAAAACTAGGCCTCCTAAGTCTCTTACTACTTGTACCCAACCTGCTATTTTAACAGTTTGTCCTACATTTTCCTTTCTGATTTCTCCACAATTATGCGTTCTGTACTCGTTCATGTCTAAAACTTCATTCCTTTCATTTTATTAATCAAACTGAACCCATGCTCCTGTCGATTTCAACTCATTGATGACTTCTTCATGTTCTTGATTTGTCTTTGTGAAATATATATTTCCTGAAGCATCTGCTACAAAGAATAAATAATCAGTTTCATTAGGATATATGGCAGCTTCTATTGAAGCTTTTCCTACTGAACATATTGGTCCAACTGGAAGTTTACCTTCCATACCTGGTCCTCTAGTATTATATGGATTATATGTATTAATTTCTGATTTGTACAAATCTCTACTTCCAAGTTCTATTTTAAAAGCATAATATGTTGTAACATCACTTCCAATACTCATACCCGCATTTAATCTATTATATATAACACTAGTTACATCTTTTCTATCTTCATCAAATATTGCCTCTGTTTCTGCAATAGATGCAATTGTTAACAATTCGTGTACTGTATATTCACTTTCTTCAATATCTTCCTTATATGGTTCTAATACTTGCCCCATTTGATCTAAAAGAGTTTTAAATATATCTTTTACAGATACATTTTCATCTTCAAATAAATATGTATCTGGGAACAAATACCCTTCTAGTGAATAATATATATTTTCATCTTTTATTTCATCAGTTATAAACCAATATTCCTCTATTAAACTGTCAATATATTCCTCATCTTCCAATAGTGCATATACATCTTCTTCTGTATTATTTGTATTTTCTGCTATTTCTTCAGCAATATAAGTAAATGTTTTTCCTTCTATAAAAGTTATGCTCAACTGATTATCTTTATACACTTTTCCAGTTTGAAGAGTTGCTACTATATCTGCAACACTCATATCTTTAGTTAATGTATAAGAACCTGCTTGAAAAGATGTTACATTATTTAGTTTTACATATATCTTAAATGCAAGTTCACTTCTAATAACATCATTTTCTTTTAAAACAGCTGCTATTTGGCTTGTTCCTGAACCTAACTCTATATCAATAGAAACTTCCTCATCAGATGTTCCTGTACCAGATAAGCATATATTATACCACAATATAGGAAAAATTACTATAGCTAATAACAAAATTATTATACTAATTATAACTATTTTTATTCCTTTTCCTTTGCTAGAATTATAAGAGTGTTTATTTCTTCTTTTTTTTACTTCGTTTTCTTCTTCCATATATCCCCCTATATATTATTATCATTAATAAATTCATCACTTAAAATATTATTATTTGTAACTAATACATTTCCTCCAATCTCTTTTAGTCTTGGTATTAATTCTATAATAAATCTTTCTAAATAAAAGCTTTCTACTTCAAGATTTTCTAAATTAAGATTTACAGTATATTTTTCATCTGATATTACTTTTTGAATTATACTTTGTACTACCTTTTTTCTTGCATCAAAATTTTCTAAAGCTTCTGTAGTTAACACACTGCTATCTATTTCTATTGAATTTTCTATATCAGCATTATTTGATGAAAAATCGCTTTCTTCCATATTCGCTCTTTTTGTCTCTTTATCAGTTGTATTTTTTTCTTTTATGTACCCTATATTTCCTTGATAGGTTAATACTTTTATCCAACCTGATTTTTCAGAATTTTCAATAAATATTACTTCCTCTCCTTCATCAATTTTTTCTAATGTGCTAGAAAAAGTACTAGGGCTTTCTTTTAGTGAAACTTTTTTAGTAGTATTAACTGTTATAAGTTCTTTATAAAGTGATAATACTATTCCAACATTTTCAGTTGTTATAACTTCAATATTATATACATTGGTTATTTCTGATAATGGAATATAATATTCACTATCATAATTTATAATATTTGATGATAATAGCAATGTTGCAGAATTTAATTCCATAGTATTATCATTTGTATTAATAGCTGCAACTTTTGTTCCATAAGTAGTTATTATTTTTCCAGAAGATTCCTCAAAATATAAATTTTCATCAAAAATATTTTTTAAATCCTCTGTTGATAAATATAAATTTCCAGCAGTATCAATATAGATATCTGAAACTAAATTTTCTGTTACATTTTGCTTATCAACAATTAGTGATATTGTTTCTGTTTCATAACTTTCTTTATTAAACAACCCTTTAATAAAAACAATTATGATTGCTAAAATTAATACTATAAGTATTATTCTTGAAATAAATTTCTGCTTATTTAACTTTTTCTTTTTACTCATTTGACTCTCCATTTTTTATATTTTAATATTATAAATCATATTCTCTTAGTTCACAGTTTCTTACTCCATCCTTGTCAAGTATACCATTTTCAGGTATTCCATTAAAGTACGCATTTATTACTCGGATTGTTCCACCATGTGTTACAAGCATCACATTTTTATCCTTGTATTCCTCTTTTATTTCATTAAGTAATTCAGAAGTTCTACTATAAAAATTTTTTAGAGTTTCAACTCCTCCATACTTTTCTTCATAATTGAAATTATATAAATCGTTTATATTAACTTGCGCAAATTTATCTGCTGTTCTTCCTTCTAAGTCTCCAAATTTTCTTTCACTTATTTTGTCGCTATAGATAATATTAATCTTTCCGCCCACTTATAATTTCTGCTGTTTTCTTGGCTCTTTTAAGAGGAGATGAAATTATTAAATCAATATTGCAATCTTTATCGTTTAAATCTTGTTTCAATTTATTTGCTTGTCTAATTCCGTTTTCATTTAATTCTATATCAGTTTGTCCTTGTAATCTTCTCTCTACATTCCAATCTGTTTCTCCATGCCTTACAACAAACAGCTTCATTTTTCATGACCTCTTTCTATCTCAAAAATTATACTAAATAATTTTATAATATATTTTTTTAAATGTCTATACTAAATTTGTATATTATTTTAAAAAAACTGAATTAATATTATAAGTTTACATATATTATAAAATTTGACTAACAAAATATTTTTGTTATATTACATATTCTTTTCAAAGTTCATTTTATATTACTGAAATATTACAACTATTTTTCATTTCTGTGTCCAAAATGTGTTTTATGTAAAACCATTGCAATATTTTTAGTTTACATTTTAATATTATCCACACTTTTAATCAAAATGTGGATAACTTTGTGAATAACTGCCCTTTTTAACTTTTAAGCTCTTAGCTTCTTATATGAAAAATAATTTCCCTAATTATGTGAATTTTTTATTTTATTTTTTAATATATTATGTGCACAGTTCTTCTGTTCGTATAAAATAAACAGAAGTAGCTTTTTTATTGGGCTAACTTCTGTTTGACTTTTTGATGTGATTTGTTTTACATTGCTATCCAATATAAAACAAGTGCAATTTCAGTTATTAAGATAACTGGAAGTCCTACTGTGAATTTCAGTTTTTTAGTTTTATGTCTAAATAAATACATCCCTACTATTGTTCCAATTCCGCCTCCAATAAGAGTTATTATGAATAACGTTTTTTCTGGAATTCTCCACGCATCTCTTTTGGCTTTTTCTTTATCAATAAGCATTGCAAAAAAGCCTACTAAATTAACTAAAACTAAATATATTACTATATTTTTTAATGGTATTATTTCTAAAAAAGTTTCTATACTCATATTTTTTATTCCTCTCATCAAAATTAAAACATCGCATCAAATAAGCAAATTTGATTAGTTTCACTCATACCTTCAACACAACCAAACTTTTCAAGTAGTGAAATTACTGCATCTCCAACTTTTGCACGTTTCTTTATATCTTGTTTTGATATAAACTCTCCATTTTCACGTGCTGTTTGTAGTCCTTGTGCAGCAATCTGTCCCATTCCAGCAATACTATTTAGTGGAGGGCGTATACTTCCGTCTTCTATTTTAAATCTTACTGCATCTGACTTATATAAATCAATTGGTAAGAAATTAAAACCTCTTTCATACATTTCAAGTACTGATTCCAAAATAGAATACATATTTTTATCCTTTGCTGAAGCATCATTTCCAAGTCTTTTTATATCTGCCATTTTTTCTTTTACTTTGCTTTTTCCAAATATCATTATTTCACTATCAAATTCATCAGCTCTTATAGAGAAAAATGTAGCATAATATGCAAGTGGCATATGAACTTTAAACCATGCAATACGAAATGCCATAGTAACATATGCAACCGCATGAGCCTTTGGGAACATATATTCAATTTTCTTACATGAATCTATATACCAGTCTGGAACATTATTTTCTCTCATAAGTTCCTCTTGTTCTTCTGTTAAGCCTTTACCTTTACGTACTGATTCCATAATTTTAAATGAATTTTGAGCTGGAAGTCCTTTATTAATTAAATATGTCATAATATCATCTCTCGTACAGATTGCATCAGCTAGAGTTGCTGTCCCAGATTTTATTAGATCTTGAGCATTGTTGGTCCATACATTAGTACCATGAGATAATCCTGATATTCTTATTAGTTCTTCAAATGTCTTAGGTAAAGTTTCCACAAGCATTTCCCTAACAAATCTTGTTCCAAATTCAGGTACACCAAATGTCCCAACTTTTGAATCTATTTGTTCTGGTCTAACTCCAAGTGCCTCTGTAGAAGAAAAGATAGACATTGTTTTTTTATCATCAAGAGGTATAGTTTTGGGATCTACGTTTGTAAGATCTTGAAGCATCCTAATTACTGTTGGATCATCATGACCTAACATATCAAATTTAAGTAAATTCTTATCAATTGAGTGGTAATCAAAATGAGTAGTTATTATATCTGAATTCGGATCATCTGCTGGGTGTTGTACAGGACAAAATTCATAAATTTCATGTCCTTGTGGTACAACTATAACACCACCTGGGTGCTGTCCAGTTGTTCTTTTTACTCCTGTACAGCCTTTTGCAAGTCTCTCTATTTCTGCAGAACTTGTATGTATATTTCTCTCTTCAAAATAATTTTTAACATATCCAAACGCTGTTTTTTCTGCTATTGTACCTATTGTTCCTGCCTTAAAAGTAGTACCTTTTCCTAGTATTACCTCAGCATATTTGTGAGCTTTAGATTGATATTCTCCAGAAAAATTCAAGTCAATATCAGGCTCTTTATCTCCATTAAATCCCAAAAATGTTTCAAAAGGTATATCTACTCCGTCTTTTACTAGTTTTGTTCCACATTTAGGACAATTAGCATCTGGTAAGTCAAAACCATTTTTTACCCCATGATCTGAAAAGTCAGAATACTTACAATTTGGACACCTATAGTGTGGTTTTAGGGCATTAACTTCTGTTATTCCTGTCATATATGCTGCTAGAGAAGATCCAACAGACCCTCTTGACCCAACTAAATATCCGTCTTCATTTGACTTCCACACAAGCTTTTGAGCAATTATATACATTACTGAAAATCCATTTTTTATGATTGAATCAAGCTCTTTCCTTAATCTTGTTTCTACAATTTCTGGAAGAGGATCGCCATATAATTCTTTTGCTCTATTCATAGCTATATCTTCTATAGTTTTTTCACACCCTTCAATATATGGAGGGCATTTTTCCTTTGAAATCGGACTTATAGCTTCGCACATATCTGAAATTTTATTTGTATTAGTTACAACCACTTCATATGCTTTTTCTTTTCCAAGATAAGAAAACTCTTTTAACATTTCTTCAGTTGTACGCAAATATAAAGGTGCTTGCATATCAGCATCATCATATTTTTGACCAGCCATTAAAATTCTTCTATATATTTCATCTTCTGGATCCATAAAATGAACATCACATGTTGCAACAACTGGTTTATTTAGTTTTTCTCCTAATGCTACTATCTTTCTATTAATTTCAATTAATCCTTCTCTATCTTCAACAGTTCCATTTCTTATTAAATACTCGTTATTTCCTAATGGTTGTATCTCTAGATAATCATAAAACGAAGCAATCTCCTCTATTTTCTCTTCTGACATGCCTTCGAGTATTGCTTGATATAGTTCTCCTCTATCACATGCACTGCCTATTATTAGTCCTTCACTATATTTTTTGTATAGACTTCTTGGTATTTTAGGTTTTTTATAAAAATAATCCAAGTGTGAAAAAGAAATTAATTTATATAAATTCTTTAATCCTACATAATCTTTTGTTAAAATGACTGCATGATATGTTGGCAAATGTTTTAAGTTCAAATTATCTTTATATATATTGTCAATGTCATTTAATGTATTTGCACCTTTATCTTTTAAGTTCTTTATCATCACATTAAAAACTTTTACAAGAGTCTTAACATCATCTAATGCTCTATGTGCTACTTCTACTCGTATTCCTAAGTTATCAGCAATCAACCCAAGTTTATGTCTTTTATATTCTGGGAACATATCTCTTGCAAGTGCAAGAGTATCTATATATGTATTATCTAGTTTATATCCTTGTAATTCTGCAAAATGCCTAATAAATCCAATATCAAAATTAGCATTATGTGCAACTAAGACATCGTCTCCTATAAAATCTAAGAATTTTGGCAAAACTTGTTCTATTGTTTCTGCATCTCTTACCATATCATCTGTAATATGTGTAACTTTTATAACTTCATATGGAATTGGCTTTTCTGGATTTACAAAACACTCAAAAGTATCTATAATTTCTCCATTTTTAACTTTAATTGCTCCAAATTCCGTGATTTTTTCTGTTCTATATGAAAGACCGGTTGTTTCAATATCTAATATACAATATTCTGTATCCAAACTTTGATTTTTTGGATTATACACACTTGTCTGTCCGTCTGGCACAAGATATGCTTCAACTCCATAAATAACCTTTATATCTCCATTGTTGTCTTCTACAACATGATTTGCTTTTGGGAAAGATTGAACGACCCCATGATCTGTAATCGCAATTGCTTTCATACCCCATTTCCTAGCACGGTTTATTAAATCTTCAACTGCAGTTACTCCGTCCATTTGACTCATTTGTGTGTGCATATGTAACTCTACTCTTTTTACTTCACTTCTATCCACTCTTGTTGTTTCACTTTTTTCTTCTGCCTCCATAACAACATTTGACATTATTGTAACTTCTTTTGAAAATGGATCAAACTGTGCATTTCCTGATACTGTCACTCTCGGAGCTGAATTTATTCTTTCTAACACTCTATCCTTAATATCTGGCTCTAAAAATGCTTTACAGGTTATTGTACATGTTCCGTCATAAATATTCATTATTAAAAGGAACTTGCCAGATTTAAGTTCCTTTATCTCTTGTTTTATGATTTTCCCACAGATAACTACTTTTCCACTATCCATGTTGACATCTTTGATTTTTATAGTCTTATCAGTGATTTTTGCTTTTTTGCTTCCGATAATAATAGGGGTTACTTCTTCTTGTTTTAAATCTGAACTTTCTTTTGATTTTTTAGTATGATTTTGTTCTTTTACTTCCTGGTTTTCTATGTTTATTTCAACATTTTGAACTCCGAATTTACTTTTTAGGTAAAACTCAAATGCTAATTTTTCACCAATTTGGATTTTATTTGAAGATTTTAGATTTATTGATAATTTGTTAGATTTTTTAAAAATATTTACATTTAAAATGTCACACTCAAGAATATTTCCTTTTGCATCATAGTCTTTGAATACGTCTTTTACTTTTTTTGCTTCATTTGTCATTTTATTTTTTGCCTCCAAAATTAGTATATTGTTGCTATCCATTTTGTATTTTATATCAGTATAGTATAAAAATCAAGATGAAATTTCACTTTTCTTACTAATATAAAAGAAAACCCTTTATTACACTTATTTCTAGTAATTTAAGGTTTTCTTTGACAATTTCATACAAGATTCCGATATACCTAAGTCGAAGACGACCAGAAACATCTTTCGAGTTACGTGTGTTATTTTGCAGTGATTGTATATGGGTCACCGCTACTTCCGTCTCCTGAGGCTCCGATTGACACGGATTCTAGATTGATTTCAACTACGGGGCGGAGCGCAGCACTATTGTTAGCGCTAGAGCCGCTCGAGTAATACATAAGGGTAGCGCCCACGCCAACGCTTCCCGCAGAGCACACGTAGAAACACGCCCTAAAATTATCGAAGCTAACACAGCGCGACGCGAGCCAGTAGCTATTTCCACTTCCTGCAAACATCTCACTATAGATAGTATTACTTGCTGTCGTTAGATAATAATAATAATATGTATATTTCGCTGTTATATAGCTATTCGCTTGTGTTGCTCCTTCTGTTATATACTCTCCCTCTTGCTCACTTTGCCCTAGTGTTCCTTCTTCTCCGTCTACTATCTGTGATATTTCACTTGCAAATATCTTTGGATAATGTGCATATGAACCATTATATGTTTCTGTATTTCCTCCAGCCTCATCTTCTGGGTTAATACCCAATGCCTCTTCTATATCTTCTCTATTCAAGCTTCTTGCTGTTGCATATAAGCTTTCATTACTATACAGCTTCTCACA
>CAYVWC010000005.1:18018-27109 GCA_964455415.1 uncultured Clostridium sp. | reverse complement strand
GACCATTAAAAGATGGAGTTATAGCAGACTTTACAGCCACTAGACTCATGTTAAAAAACTTAATTGAAAAAGTGTCAGCAAGATATAAAATAGGAAGACCAAGAGTAGTTGTTGGAGTTCCTTCAGGAATTACAGAAGTAGAAGAAAGAGCAGTTGAAGAATCTGTAATGCACGCAGGAGCAAGGGAAGTATATCTAATAGAAGAACCAATGGCAGCAGCAATAGGAAGTGGCTTAGATGTAGGAGAACCAAGTGGTAATATAATAGTTGATATAGGAGGAGGAACAACAGAAGTTGCAGTAATATCACTTCGGAGGAATAGTAGTAAGTAACTCACTTAGAATTGCAGGAGATGAGCTAGACGAAGATATTATAAACTATGTAAAAAAAGCCTATAACACAGCAATAGGAGAAACAATTGCAGAAGAAATAAAAAAAGAAATAGGTTGTGCAACCCCTCTAATGACAGAAAAATCAATTGAAATAAAAGGAAGAGACTTAAGTACAGGCCTTCCAAAAAATATAGTTATAACCTCATCAGAAGTACAAATAGCAATGCAAGAATCAATTTCAGATATTATAGATATTATAAAAGCAACACTAGAAAAAACACCACCAGAACTTGCATCAGACATTATGGAAAAAGGAATCATACTAGCTGGAGGAGGAGCATTAATAGAAAACTTAGATAAACTAGTAAGTGAAAAAACAGGGATGCCAGTATTTGTTGCAGAAAATCCACTAGATTGTGTTGTAAAAGGTACAGGAAAAACAATAGAAGACCTAGAAAGACTAAGAACCGTATTAGTCAATTCAAGAAAAAGAAGATAGAAAGGAAAAGATATAAGTGTATAGAAAAAAATCAGGAATTATAGGAATAATTATTACAATAATCATATTAGTATTATTAGTATTTTTATCAAATCTCAAATTAGAAAGCCTTTCATATATTGAAAATGCTTTTAGTACAATAGTTATGCCAATTCAAACAGGATACACTTATTTGAAAAATAAGGTTACAGGAAACACAAACTTTTTTACAAATATGGAAGAGTTAAAAGCTGAAAATGAAGAATTAAAAGCCGAAAACAGTAATTTAGAACAAGAACTAAGAGAACTTGAAATAATAAAGGCTGAAAATGAAACCTTAAAAGAATATCTTGGATTAACGGAAAAATACACAGAATATGAAACAGTACCAGCATATATAATAAGCAAAGATATAAGCAACTATAGTAGTATATTTGTAATAAATGTAGGAAAAAATGACGGAATTGATGTAGACATGACAGTAATAGCAGATGAAGGACTAGTAGGTTATGTAATATCTGTAACAGATTCAACAGCAAAAGTACAAACAATAATAGATTCATCAAGTGCAGTAACAGCGACAATAAGTACAACAGAAGATAGTATCATATGCAAAGGAAGCCTAGAAGACGGAATGCTCAAAGCTACATATATACCTACATCAGCAGATATTTCAGAAGGAGAAACAGTTGAAACATCAGGGATGGGAGGAATATATCCAAAAGGAATAACAATAGGAACAATTACAGAAGTAGAACAAACACTAAATATATTAGATAGATACGCTTGGATAGAGCCAGCAGTAGACTTTGACAAGGTGGAAACAGTACTAGTAATAACAAATTAGGAAGGAAGAAAAAAGTGAAAAAAATATTAATAATAATATTATTATGTTTAGTATATATCCTCATATATCTTCTACAGCTTAACTTTTTTAGTTGGTTCACGATAGCAGGAGTTATGCCAAATCTATTTGTAATATTCACATTAGTTATTGGACTATATTGCGGAAGAAGAATACGGAGCAGTAATGGGAACCGTATTTGGCTTAGGGATAGACCTATTAGGAAGCAATGTAATAGGACAAACAGCATTAATACTTGGAATAATCGGGTTTTGTGGAGGATATCTGGATAAGAACTTCTCTAAAGATAGCAAAATTACAGTAATATTACTAGTAATGGCATCAACAGCATTATATGAAGTATTTATATATACATATAAAGCAGTAATTTTATCATCACATGTAGAAGTAATACCATTTTTAGTAATATTAATCATAGAAATGATTTATAACGGAATATTAACAATCATTTTTTATCCATTAATTCAAAAATTAGGATACAAAATGGAAGATATATTTAAAAATCCACAAATATTAACAAGATATTTTTAGGAAGGAGAACACTTGGAAAAATATAGAAAAAAGAAGTTACCTAATATCAATTTAAGATATAATACTTTAAGTGCAATCATATATATAATAGGAATTATATTATTAATACAACTATTTAATCTCCAAATTATAAATGGTGCATCATATAGGGAAACATCAAATACAAGACTTACAAGAGAAAGCACACTCTATGCGTCAAGAGGTTACATATTAGATAGAAATGGAAATGAACTTGCAACAACAGAAATGACATTTTCAGTGGAAATATATAAATCAAAATTAGATACAGATGTATTAAACGAAACTATATTAAAAATAATAAATACATTAGAAGAAAATGGAGATACATACACAGATACATTTCCGATAACAATAGATCCTTTTGAATATACATTTACAAGTGATGAAAAAAAAGCAAGTTGGTTAGAAACATATAGTCTTGATGAAAACACAACTGCAGAAGAAGCATTTTACTATTTCAAAGACAAATATGATATAGAAAATGAAGATATTTCAGAAGTCAGAAAAATCATAGTAGTAAGATATAGGATAAGTTCAGAAGGATATAGTTCAACTAAATCCTTAACAATATCTAGTGACATAAGTAGAGAAAGTGCGTTAATATTTACTGAACAAAGTGACCAATATCCAGGAATAACAGTTGGACAAAGTTCAAAAAGGACTTATCCAAACGCATCACTTGCATCACATATATTAGGATATATAAATTCAATAACTTCAGAACAATATCAACAAAATAAAGACAACGGATATTCTATGAGTGATATATATGGACAAACAGGAATAGAATATGTATTTGAAAAATACTTAAAAGGCGAAAATGGAGTAAAACAAATAGATATGTCAGTAGACGGAAGCATAGTGAGTGAATATGTTGAACAAGAAGCAATACAAGGGTCAGATGTAGTATTAACAATAGACGCAAACTTGCAAGCAATTACAGAACAAGCACTTGAAGATACAATAAATAATATAAGAAATCGGAGTATATGGAAGCACATATGATGCAGATGCAGGAGCAATAGTTGTAATGGACGTAAATTCTGGGGAAATATTATCAATGGCAAGCTATCCTGATTATGATCCAAATATCTGGGTAGGAGGAATAAGTCAAAGTGACTATAGTGCACTTCAAGAAAATAATGCTTTATATAATAGGGCGATTTCAGGAACATATGCACCAGGTTCTACATTTAAAATGGCAACAGCTTTAGCAGGACTTGAAACTGGAGCAATAACAACAACAGAAACAATCAAAGATAATGGAATATATACTAGATATAGCGATTATCAACCTAGATGTTGGCTATATACACAATCAAGAAGAACACATGGATATTTAACAGTATCATCAGCAATACAACACTCATGTAACTACTTTTTCTACGAAGTTGGTTATAGATTAGGAATAAACAACATAATAAAATATGCAAAATACTTAGGACTTGGAAAGAAAACAGGAATTGAACTTACAGGAGAATCGGAAGGGAAAATAGCGTCTCCAGAAGCGGCAAGTGAAGCAGGAGATGTCTGGACAGACGGACAAGTATTGGGAGCTGCAATAGGACAAAGTTACAATTTATTTACACCAATACAAATGGCAAAATATATAAGTACATTGGTAAATGGAGGAAATCAAATAAATCCTACAATAGTAAAGACCATTATAAATGCTGACGGAACTGAAGTAACAAAAGAAGAAATCGAACAACATGTAAGCGAGATACTAGGAACAACACAAGAAGAAGAGGAAGACCTAGACATATCACAAGAAAATATTGATGCAATACTTGAGGGTATGCGAGGAGTAACAAGCGAAAGTGGAGGAACTGCATACTCGATATTTAGAAATTTTAACATCGAAATAGGAGGAAAAACAGGTTCTGCACAAACAGGAACATCAACAAATGCTTGGTTCGTAGGGTTTGCCCCTTATGATAATCCAGAAATCGCAATAGTTGTAATAATAGAAAATCGGAGGATCTGGAAGCCTAGCATGTTATGCTGCAAGAGATATCATAGCACAATACTTTGGGATGAACGAAGAAGACGTAGAAGAAAATTTAACAGCAATTCCATATGTAGAATTGCAAAATTAAAAAGAAAGGACGTAAAAACAATGGCGAGAGGTAAACATAGCAAAGAAGAAACAAATGGAACAAAAGAATTAGGACTTCACATCATAGAAAAATCTTTTAATAGAAAAATAGAAGAAACAGTGACAAAACTTCATAATGGCTCTTTAAGATCTGGAAACAAACTAGAATTTGAAGGGAGCATAGTAGTACTAGGAGATATAAATGCAGGAGCAGAAGTTATAGCAGAAGACCACATAATAGTATTAGGAGCAATTAGAGGACTTGCACATGCAGGAGCAAAAGGAAATAAAAGAGCATTAATTGCAGCAAATTCAATAGAAGCACCACAGATACGTATAGCAAATATAGTAAAAGAAATGGAAAGACCAGAAGGACACGAAGAACTAGAAACAATACCAATAAAAACAAGAGCATATGTGGCGGGAAATGAAATTATAGTAGAATAAAGTAAAAGGGCGAGAAATTAAACTCGCCTTTTTTGCGTTATGACAATAAAAGTAAAATAAGAACAAGAAATAAATTTTGATCCTTTACACCTTCACTATATAGAAAAAAGATTAAAGATATAAGAAGAATATCATCAAAGTAAAGCTTAATACCAAAGAATTCTAAAAAAGGCTTGGAAAGACTATCTAAATGCTCAACTTCTGGGCTTTCTTCTACATCATCTTCATGATAATTTTTTTCAGTTTGTTTTTTATTATAGGAATAGTCATTATTCATATAATTATTTCGATATCTTCTAGGGAAATAGTAAGGATAAGGATTTTGATAAAATGGAAGTTCCATTATTTTTTACTATCACCTCCAAAATTACCAAAGACTTCTAAAACTTTGCCCATACCAAATAATTTTATGTATTGATCAACCTTTTCTTTTCTGCTTTCCTTTAAATAAGGCTTTAATGAAAGCAACAACCTTGAGCCAGGATCATTATTAGTATTTAAACTTTCCATAATAGACTTCATTTTAAGTAAAGTTTCAAAATCAATTGAAGAATTAGACTCATTAGAAGTAGTATTTTCTGATGTAGAAGCATTTGAAGATAAGGAAGACAAAATGCTTTTCATGTCATCAGGAATTTTATCATCTTTTATCATATTACTAAACTTTTCAAAAAGTTCAGCCATATTGTCATTGCTCATTTAAAATCACCTCTACATCAACAAAATAACTAATAATATTAATTCCCATTATTAAGTTTTTTTAAAAGTTCATCTTTATCCTTTACACCAAGCATCTTTGAGGCTTTAGCTAATCCTTGTTCAATCTCAGACTTATCCATTTTAGATAGCATTTCCATAAGCTTATTCATGTCAATATTATTCATAAAAATTCTTCCTTTCACTAACAATATAATTTCTTATTAATATATATGCAAATTTACATCTATATAGTATGCAAAAAACTCCAAAAAGTTACTACTAACATTTCATAAAAACTTGCTAGCCCTAAGCAAAAAAGAAGAAAGTAATAAAATTGAAACATAAAAGTAAAGAAAAATTAATACAAAAAAATAAAAAATCAAAAATGAGTATCCGTAAAGGGTAAAAAGAAGAAAAAAGTACAGTAAAAAAAACTATCTTGCAAAAAAGAGAAAATAATGTAAAATATATAATTAATTAATATAATATTATGCTAAAACGAAAAATTATGTAAAAAAACATCAAAACTTAAAATTTACATAAAAAAATAATGCGAAAAATGTTGAAAAAACTAAAAAAAACAGGTATAATATTAATTAGAGTTAATGTAATTTAGGAGGGGTATTTCTATGGACAGAAAGTTAATAACAAAAATACTTGCAACAATGCTAGTATTCACTCTTACTTTTGCAAATATAGCATTGCTAGGAATTTATGCACAAGAAACATTAGCTGCAAGTGTTGAGTTAGAAGAACAGGATGTAGCAGTTGATAATGCAAATATTGAATTTGATGCATATTTTCAAGAGGAAGGAGAACAAAAACATTTTAAAGATATTGATGTCACAACAAATGATGATATCTTATATTTGAGTATAAAAGTTTCAGACGGATATCTTACAAACGCTACAATAAGACTAGAAGATGCAAACTTTAGTCTAGTAGATACTGAAGAAGAACTTGAATTTATCCAAACAATAGACACTGAAACAAATACAATAACATTAAATCAGATTACAAAAGGAGAATCAGTAATACTTGAAGTACCAATCATAATGAATACTGATTCAGATTTTAATGTTGATTATATTAATAAAGTATCAAATGTTATATTAGAAGGAAGATATGTAAACAATGACGGAGATTACATTAGTATATCTAAAACAATCAAAGTAAGTGCCACAATAACAGCAGAAGCAGAAGCAAATTTAGAAGCAGAAATATCAAAATATGTTCAATTTGATATAAACGGAGAAAGAGGAGTTATTCTTCAAACTACAATAAAATCTAATATAATAGGAAATGTATTACCTGTTAAACAATCAGAAATAGAAATAGAGATCCCAGAAATAAATGGAACTGAGCCAACATCAGTAGTAATTTCATCTGCTTCCACAGAAGCAACAAATGGAGAAGGAGCAAAAACATTTGTCCAAAATGAAGATTATACATATGAAAATGGAAAAATAATCTTAACAATAAATAATGAAGAAAAAGAAAACGGAACAATATCTTGGTTAAAAGATGTTCAAGATGAAATAATACTAACATGTGTATATAGTGAAGAAGCTATAGTAGCTATAGCTAATGTAAACCTAAATATAAATAGTAACCTTACATTATATAATAATGAAAGCAACATAGTATCAGCTAGCATAAGTGAAACATTATCACTTAATGAGCAAATCGGAGATATAATGACTTATGGTATATATACTAATGAAGAAAGTCTACAAAAAGGATATATGTTAGTTGCAGGAGCAAGTAATACAGAATATTCAGAAATATGGACAGCAAACATAGGAAGTAGAGATTTAGTAGATAGTGTAGTACTAGAAAATGAAGTAAGTTATATAGATGCAAATCAAAATGAATATCCAGCAGAACCACTTTATACATATACAAAAATAACATCAGAGAACTTTTTAGGAATACTTGGAGAAGAAGGATATATAAACATCTATGATGAAAGTGGAAATATAATTACAACATTAAATAAAGACAACTTAGAATATACATATGAAAATGAAATAAATTATATAAGAATAGAAACAAGCAAACCAGTATCAGAAGGAATGCTAAACATAGAAAATGGAAGAGCTATAAAAGCATTAGAATATTCAAAAGCACAAGAAGAATTATTTACTGGAATAAAAACAGAAATTAATGGAAATGTAGTTTTAGGTGGAGCAAGCATATTATCAGGAAGTCAAAGTGCAGAAATGACACTTGTAGAACCAACAACACAAGCAGAATTAACATTAAGCAAAAATGATATATCTACAGTTGTAACAACAGAAGGAGTAGAAATAAGAGTAACATTAAAAACAACAGATGCAAGCACAGTGTTATATAAAAATCCAGTAATAGAAATCGTATTCCCAAGTTATGTAACAAGTGTTGCTGCAGAAAATGTTAGACTTCTATATGAAGACGAATTAAGTTTAAGTAGTGCAACAATGTATACAAACGCCAATGGAAACAAAGTTATAAGAGTGACATTATCAGGAGAAGAAACAAAATTTAATGATAATGCCCAAGCTGAAGGTGCAACATTAATAATGAAAGCAGATATTACAGTAGATGAACTCACACCTTCAAGAACAGAAAATATAGAAATGTATGTAAGTAATGAAATGTCTGGAGAAGTAATAACAGTACTTACACCTATTAACTTTGTAGCACCAGTTGGGATGGTAACAATAAACCAAATCTCAAACTATAATGATAATGGGGAAACAGTAACTTCAATAAGTGGAAAAGCAGAAGTTGGAGAAATTGAAACAGAAGCTACAGCAAGACAAGCAACAGTAAATATGACTATAATAAATAACTATAACTATAACTGCGAAAATTTAGTTATAGTAGGTAGAACACCTTTTGAAGGAAATAAAACAGTAATTAGTGGTCAAGATTTAGGAAGTACATTTACAGCAAAAATAGCAACAACAATACAAGCGGTAACAGGAGTAAATAATGACCAAATAACTGTATATTATAGTAGTAATGGAGAGGCAACAAAAGACTTAACAGATACGCAAAATGGTTGGACAACTGATCCAAACAGCTTAACAGAAATTAAATCATTTATGATAGTATTAAATAACTATACATTAAATACTGGAGAAACAATATCATTTAGCTATAATATACTTATTCCAGAAGGATTGACACATGATGAATCAACATATGGAACATTTGCGGTATATTATAATAGACAAGAAGAAAGTAGCACAGGAATACAAACTTATTCAACATTAGCAAATGTAAATGCAGTAACAGAATCTACAGAATCAACACCAGTAGGTTTATCTACAGGAGAAGGACCAAATTTAAGTGTTGAATTAGCAGCAAATGTTGACAATAACTCAGAAGTAACACCAGATACTATAATAACTTATACAGCAACAATCACAAATCAAGCAGAAAGTGTAGCAGAAAATGTAAATCTTACATTAACAGTGCCAAGCCAAGCATATTTTATAAATGAAGACGGATCAAGATTAAGTGGAACAGTAACAATATCAGTTGGAGAAATAGCAGCACAATCAAACGAAACAATCACATTCCAAATAAAAGTAGGACCTTATGCTGAAACTGATGAGGATATTGAAATAGAT
>CAYVWC010000005.1:0-17918 GCA_964455415.1 uncultured Clostridium sp. | reverse complement strand
CAGATACTGATTATGAAATGTATTTACAAGCACTTGAAGAATATACTTCAGGACTTACAAATGATGCTGAATCAAATATAATAAGAATACAAGTAACAGCACAAGTTGAAGGTTATGATGATACATTTACATCAAATCAATTAGTAAATACAATAATACCTTCAGGAGACAATGTATCAATAGATATTACTACTATATCTACAGTTTCAGGACAATTATTAGCAGGACAAACAGTAGGATACTTAACTACAATTAAATCTAATTCATCAACAACACTAAGTAATGTAGTTGTAACATGTGTATTACCAGAAGGATATACATATGAAAGTAGTAATAATGACGGAGAATATAATAGTGATACAAGAACAATAACATGGACATTTGCAGAATTTACAAATCAAAAAACTGTTACGTTCAACTGTACAGTAGATGAATTACCAGAAGGTGAAACTTCAAGAGAATTACCAATAACAGTAAATGTAACTTGTGACGAATCAGGAAGCGTATTTACTGGAAATACATATATAATGACAGCAGTAAGAGAAGGAATCTCAATTGCACAAACAAGTAATATATCAGACGGATATATTTCATCAGGAGAAGAAATAACATATGCAATAGCAATTACAAATACAGGAATAACAAGTTCATCTGTACAAATTACTGATTATTTACCAACAGGATTAACATTTGTAAAGGCATATTATACACAAAATGGAGGAACAAAGAATATAACTAATTCTTCAGGAAGTTCAGTAAAAATAAGTTTAACTGTAAATGGTGGAGAAACAGTGACAGTATACTTAACAGCGAAAGCAGACACTATAGCTGAAGATGCCACATTAGAAGTAACAAACAAAGTAAGCTTAAGTTCAGGAACAATTGATGAAATCTGGGCAAATGAACTTACACATACAATTTTAGGAGCAAATGTAACAGTAGATGATGACGGAAATTTAAGTGGAAATACATCAGGAAGTACAACATATAGAATATCAGGTGTTGCATGGCTAGATGCAAACGGAGACGGAAAAAGAGATGATACAGAAGAACTATTATCAGGAATAAAAGTATATTTACTTGATAGTACATCTAATGAAGTAATTTCAACATCATTAACAAATTCAAGTGGAACATATACATTTACAAGAGTTTCAAGTGGAAAATATGTTGTAGCATTTGAATATGATACTACACAATATGATGTAACAACATATCAAGCAGAAGGTGTAGACTCAAGTGTAGACTCTGATGTAATAAATGTGGAATTAACAATAAATGGAACAACAGCTACATATGCAGCTACAAATACAATATCAGTTTCATCAAACACATATAATGTAGACTTAGGATTAGTAGAAAGTCAAAAATTTGACTTAGAACTTACAAAAGGAGTATCTTTGATACAGGTAAGCAATTCTAGCGGAACATCAAACTATACGTTTGATAATACGGATCTTGCAAAAATAGAAATACCAGGAAAATATATGAGTGGTTCTGTTGTTGCAATAACATATACATTTACAATAAAAAATACAGGTGCAGTTGCTGGATATGCTAAGAAAATAGTTGATTACTTACCAAGTGATTTAGACTTTAGCTCAACATTAAATCCAGAATGGTATCAAGATACAGACGGTAACTTATATAATACTTCACTTGAAAGTAGATTAATAAATCCAGGAGAAGAAGTAGAATTAACATTAGTTCTCACAAAAACAATGACAGATGAAAATACAGGTGTTACAAATAACACAGCAGAAATATATGAAGCATCAAATGATGAAGGAATTTCTGATATAGACTCAACACCAGGAAACAAAGCAACAGGAGAAGACGATTTTGGATCAGCAGATGTAATTATAACAGTAAAAACTGGTGGAGCAGTAGTATATGTTGGAATAGTAATTGCAGTGCTTGCGGTATTCGCCGTGCGGAGCATATGTAATAAAGAAAAAAGTGCTTATAAAGGTTTAGAAGGAAAGGAGGGAAAGTATGATGAGTAAATTAAAAAAGATAATTCAAATTACTATACTAATAGCTATTATAATAGTAGGAATATTTATGGTAGCTAATAATGAAGTCCTAGCTAAAAAAGTAGAAGGTACAGAATCTGGTTGGCTATTTAGTGACGACCTTAATAATGAAACATTAAACTGGGACTATATCCCTTCTAACCTATTTGCAGAAGAGGGAATAATCCTTTGGTGTATGGAGCAAGGAACAGGTACACATAGATTCATGACAGCAGCCGAAGCATTTGATGATGCTGCTGAATATAACACAACAGGTTACACATATGGAGGAGAAGTGTCATGGGTAACTGGTAGAGGAGGATATTATATATCTACTGTAACAGGAACAGTTTATGCACATTATACAAAAACAGATAGTTTAGGATTTATAAGAAATCACGAAACTACAGCATATGGCGTTTCTGCTGCTAATACATATAATTATCATAAGAGCATATGGAGTAGATTAGGATGTCATACAAGATCATTTAGTGAATATGAAGGTGATGATCAAGATATTATTGACCTAATTACAGCATCAAACGGACTACCAGGAGTTGGAGGGCCTATTGTTTATTCAATAAACTATCGTGCATCAGGTGCATTAAGTGAAGAAGAAAATCAAGCAGCATTATTCATATTAACAGCACTACATAAATATCCACCAGGAGAGACATCTTTATATGCAGAAACATTAACACAAGAAGAGCTTGAAGAAGGCGGATTTAATGTAGTTGAAAAACAATATGGTTTATGGGAAGTATTGAACATAGGTAACCCAGTTTCAACAGACTATGATAGAGGTGCTGGAGAAATCGCAGCTGCATATCAAGAATTCTATGATGCAATACATAATGGTTCAGAAGATATATATGAAGAATATGTAGAAGCATTTAATGGATATGATGAAAATGGAAATCGTGTTACAGATAATGTAGAAGAAACAGTAGAAGAAATAGACGGAGAAGAATATAAAACATTTGTATATAATGATACAATAGTAGAAATCGACAATAGTGCAGACGCTTATGTGTTAGGTCCTTTTGCAATAGACTATACTATAGATGACGATACATTAGATACATATTACACACTTGGAACATATTATTCAAATGTTGCAGACAGAAGTGATGAAGAGGCAATTGATCCAGATGCTGAAGATGAAACAGAAATTGTTGAATCATATGAAATAAAATTCAATGCTATTCAAAATGTAACAGTATATAATCAAGATAAAATTGATATAACAACATTAGGTGGATATTTCAAATTAGCATATAGCTATAACGGAACATTAGATGATGAAGCAAAAATAACACGTATTAATAATGAAACATATGTTACAGAAGACACTATATTAGACGGAGAAGAAATAACAGGTGTAGAATCATTAGAAGAATTCTATATAATAATATATAGAGGAGACATGGAACCAGAAGACTTTACAGGATTTTATGCAAAATTTGATTTTGAATATCTTGAAAGCATAACAGGTTCATTAGAAGTATATGTTGGATATGTATATCAATATTATTATGAAGAAAATGATTTAGGAGTATATACGCATACGTATGAGGGAACATATTATGTAGAAGACAGCTATTGTCCTGATTATGTGGAAGTGTGTACTGCTCATCATCATTCTTCAAAAGAATATGAAGCAACAATTAGTATAGAAGGTAAGACATATGATCTGGTTAAGGAAGACACAGGAACAAAGGCACAACAACACGTTGGTTATGCTAATGACGGAGAAAGAATTTACAAAAAATATTCAATTATTATAACTTCTGATTGGTCATATGAAGATGAACCACCAGGAATTGAAATATATAAAGAGTGTTCAACAGACGGAGAAGCTCTATATGGTGCAGAATTTGAAATAACATTAAATATTTCAGGAACAGATATATACGACAATGAGGTAGAAGAAGTATTAGAATTTACTAGAATAACAGATAGTAAAGGTAAAGCTTCAATAACAGATGAAGATATTCAAGCAAAAGGTGTATACCTTGGATACTTTACAGGAACAGTAGAAGCAACATTTGTAGAAACAGCAGCACCTGCAAACCATGCAGCTGCACAAGAAACAACAACAATGATAATAACTATTGAAGACGGAGTAATAACTGGTGTATCAAGCAGTAATCCTACATCTGTAACTGATAACGTAGCTCAAATAACAATATACAATACTGAAAGTGGAACACCAAAAATACAGATAGCTAAAGTTGACGCGAACAATAATCTAATTGAAGAAGCATATTTTGAAATACAAGTAGCTTATACAGATCCAGACGGAGTTGTACTAAGCACAGACGGTACTTCAATTATACAATATGGAGAACTAATAGATGTAAAATCAAATGTAATTAGAGGACAAACAAATGGAGGTGTTTTAAACCTTACAGTAGAAGACTTCCTAAATCTAAAGAGTGGATTTGATATAACAAATTACTCAGGAAAAATAACATTAGATATAATTGAGGTTTATGTAGATGGTGCATTTTCAATATCAACTGACAGTAAAGACATAACACTTGAATACATAAATGGTGTCCTTGTAGATTATACAGAATACACAGACAGCAAAGTTGTTGTACAATACTTATATGATAGTGTAAAAGATAATATATATCAATATGCAACAGGACAAATAGCATTTAATGATTTACATAGTTATGTACAAGAATTCCTTACAGACTGGGTAGGAAGACAACAAGAAAATACAGATTTAAGTTATGATGATATATTAGCTTGGCTTGTTGAATATATCGAAGAAAATGACGACGATATAATGAGAGTAACTACTACTCTAACAACTGATATGTTGTCAGACAAAAATGGAGATATAGTACAAGTTGTTGTAGAAGACTCAATAGGGGAGCTACCAGATATACCTGATGAGGAAGAGGAAGAACCAGATCCACTATTTATAACAATTGCAGGTACTGTATTCTTAGATCAAACAACAACGAAAGCTTATGAAAATGAATCTAACGGATACTTAGATCAAGGAGAACAATTACTTTACGGAATAGAAGTTGCATTATATGAAGTAGACGGAACATTAGCAGAACTTGTACAAAAAGAGGGAGAAATACGTACTAACCCTACAATGACTGATGAAAATGGTTACTATCAATTCAAAGGAGTAGATCCATTTAAGGAATATTATGTAGTATTCAAATATAATGGAATCGAATATGAAACAACAGTAAGTAGCGAAGAAGAATATAACTCAGACGCATGGGCAATTTCTTCAAAAGGTTCTGAATTAACATCAGATAGAAGTTCATTATCTTCAGCTTATAGTGAAATAGGTTCAACAACAATTGCATATGATTATTACCTAATCGAAGGTATATATACAGAAATCGCAACTAGAGTACATGAATATATAAACAATAATGGTTCATACCCAGATATGGAAAGCATATATTCTGCAGTAATTTCAAATCACTCAGATGATGAAGAAATTGAAAAGAAGATAGAATATATAAAATCTAGTATGATAGAAGCTTATGCAGGTTACTCATCTGTAGACGGTGGAATAAGTTCTGAAACAGCAAATGGAACATATCCATACTATTATGGAGAAAGATTTATAATAAATGAATCTTTGATGAACTCATCAACAGATGAAATAGAATTTGCTGGTGACACTGTAAAACTATTATATCCAGGACAATTACAAGTTAATTTAGGATTAGTTGAAAGAGATTCAACAGACCTATCACTTCTAACTGATATAGTACAAACTACAGTATCAATGAACGGATATGACACAACATATGAATTAAATCAAGGTTTAAGCTCATATAATCAATACATCTATGAAGAAGATTATAACTACTCAACAACTGAAAATACAGACGGAGTAGCATACTATACAGATGATGAAGTAGAATTCTATATGACTTATAAAATAACTATAACTAATGAAACTTTAACAGATACTGCATTAGTAGAAGTAGTAGATTATTATAATGATAAGTTCTCATGGGCAAGCTCATACACAACAAGCAAAGGAAATACACTTGCAGGTTATAGTATAAGCTTTAATGGAACAGACATAACAAGCTATGCCTCAATATCTAATTCAAGCAGATATGGATTGACAGATATAAACAACCAAAATACATCTTATGTCAATAGTTATGGTGATAGTTACAAAGCACTATTCATAACATTTAATACAGCAAGATATATGACAGACGGAGATGTATTAGAAATACAATTAACCTTTAAAATGGATGAAGCATCTGCAAATCTATATAATAAGATATGGACAGAAAAAGGCTCAAGTGATTACTCAAAATTATGGGAAATCGGAAACTATGCTGAAATAAATGGATATATGACAAGAGAAGGTTACTTAGATTCTGACTCAAGACCAGGTAACTTTGTAATAGAAGACTATGAGGTAGCAAAAGCTGAATATCAAGAAGCATATTCAAACTATGTAAGCAATAGAACAGACGACAATGCCCGTATGTTAAAATTAGCACTTGGAAGATTTACAGATATAAGAGAAGACGATGCATGGTATGTTGGACTAACACTTGCAAACAGTGGATATGTAAGAGAATTACATGGTAGTGTTTGGGAAGCAATAACAGATGAAGTAGCAACAGCAACAGACCTACAAAATTATAACGGACTATTAACATATATAGAAGCAAATGGACTTGAAGGATTAAGAGTAGAACTTGTAGAATTATGTGATGACGGTCAACAAATAGTAAGAGGTAAAAATACCACAGGGGAAAATGGAGACTATCAATTCACATCATACATTGCAGGTAACTATGTAGTAAGATTTATATATGGAGAAGAAGATAAGGACGTAAGAGGACAAACAACAAATTCTGTAGATGAAACACTGCAAGTTAACGGTCAATACTATCAATCAACAAAGGCAAATGATCAAACAGATAGTACAATGTACTGGTATGATAGCGATCAAGATACAAGATATTCAGATGCATATGATGATGCAAAGAGTAGAATAGACCAAATCAATGCTACAATAGCAAATACAGAAGCACCTTCTACATCATCAGATTATGAATATGACGGAGTAATAGAAGTACAAAGTTATAACCATAAAGATACAATTTATGCATACACATCTACATTAAATCTTGAGATTGAATATGTAAGTCCAGAGATTGAAGGAAACAGAGAAAATGAATTTTATGAATATAAGGTAGTAAATATAGACTTTGGTTTAACACCAAGAGCTATAGCAGACTTAAATATTGATAAATATGTATCAAATATTAAGATATACTTACAAGACGGAACATTACAACTAGATGCATACATTGATGCAGACGGAGATGTAACATATCTAAATGATGATATATATACTAACGTAGTACTACCAAACTACTCATCAAATGCTTACCTAGATGGATTAATTGAAACACTATTTGATGAACAATTATTAAATGGTGCAACAGTAGAAGTTACTTATACAATTACTGTATCAAATGAGGGTGAAGAAGACACAATTAAATATATATACAGTCAAGGAAGAACAGAACCAGTTGCAGTAGCATACTATGGAGAAGATTATACTGCATTAACATCATATGAAGGGGACAGAGGAGCAGGTACAATAGTATATCATGAAGGAAATGCAAGTACATACTCACTAGAAATATATAGTTCAGGAAATGACGAAAGATTTCAAATATATACATCTGCAACAAATATAGTAGACTACATTGACCCATCTGTAACCTTTATACAAACAAATAAAGCAGGAGAAGAAGTAAATAGAGATTGGGAATTAACAAGTACAGATGACTTCAACTCTTCTCGTAAAGCTAATGTAGACGTAATGAGCCAATATAACACTATAATAAGGGCTACAGATGAAAGCGCACTATATACTGCACTACTACCAGAACGAACAGCAACAACAACACTTACATTATCAGTAGTACTTGCAACAACAAGTACAGAAACAAACGATTATGAATATTCTAACTTAATAGAAATTACAAAAGTACACAATGATGCAGGTAAGGTTATAGATATAGAAGGATATGACATAGAAGGATCTATGGATACAGAAACATCTAAGAATAGACCAATTACAGACTTATCAGATCCAATATATCCAACAATAGGTACATCTAAATCTGAAACAATAGTAATACACGAACCAACAGGACTAACTGTACTAGAAAACTACGCATCAAACTTAATAATAGTACTAATGGTACTTGTAATATTTGCAGTTGGAATTGTACTAATTAAGAAGTTTGTATTAAAACCAAGAACTGAGTAATATGTCATAAATCAAAAAGAAAAGGTTTGGGAATACCAAGCCTTTTCTTTTCGTCTGACAATTTCCATATTTTTGCATAAAATTTGAAAGTCTAGGTAACACTATATAAAAACAAAAAGAGAGGCGAAAAAATTGAAATTGTCGGATATAAAGGGGATTGTCTTAGACAAAGAACAACTAAAAAAATATTTAGAAAATCTTGCTTCTGACCATACACTTAAAGCAAAATCGGACAAAGAAACATATCCAGTTCAAGAAATGGAAAAGAATTTTGAATATATAACAAGAACTTATGAGTTATTAAATTCAAATTTGAAACTTGGTGTAACTATACATCCAGCAGGAGAATGGTTGCTCGATAATTATTATGTAATAGAAGAAACAGTAAAAGAAATAAGAAAAAATTTATCATTAAAAAAATATATTAATTTTGTAGGAATATCAAGTGGAAAATATAAAGGATATGCAAGAGTATATATACTTGCAGAAGAAATTGTAAGTTTTACAGACGGAAGTCTTAAAGCAAAAGATTTAGAAGAATATCTTATAAGCTATCAAAATAAAAAAACATTAAACATGGAAGAAATATGGGACATAAACTTATTTTTTAAGATAGCCTTAATAGAAAGAATAAAAGATATATGTACAAAGATATATATATCACAAATGCAAAAAATAAAAGTGGAAAGCATTATAGAAAGATATGTTGAGATTAAGCCAAAAGATGATTTAAAATTCAAAATGCCTTCATATGAGTATATAAGAAAAGTACAAACATATAGTGAAAATAAATATACATTTATAGAATATATGTCATACAGACTTAAGCAATATGGAAAAAAAGCAATTCCATATCTTAATATTTTAGATGAGGAAATAAGTAAACAAGGTTTAAATCTACAAGAAGTAATAAAAAAGGAACATTTTGATATAGCTTTAAAAAAGGTTTCAATAGGTAATTGCGTAAAAAGTATACACTCACTACAAAGGATGAATTTTTTAGAAATATTTGAAAAAATAAATGGAGTAGAAGAAATATTAAAAAAAGATCCTGCAGGTATATATGAAAATATGAATTACAAAACAAAAGAATATTATAGAAATAGAGTAAAAGAAATTGCAAAGAAAAGTAAAATATCGGAAATATATGTAGCAAGAAAAACTGTAGAACTTGCAGAAACTAAAAAACAAGACGACAAAGAAGGACATATTGGATATTACCTAATATCAGATGGAGAAGATAAACTATTTAAGAGTATAGGAGTTAAAACAAGATATTCTAAGAAAAATATAAAAAATAGGATAAACATTTATATTTATGGAATATATATTTTGTCAATAATTTTATCAATACTAATAGGAATATTGTTATATAATATCTCCAAAAACCTAATATTAAGTATAATAGAAGCTATTTTAATATTTATCCCAATATCAGAAATTGTAATAAAAGTCATACAAAATATCTTAGGAAAAATTGTTAAACCAAAACTAATTCCGAAAATGAATTTAAGCAAAGGAATAGATAAATCAAATACAACAATGGTAGTAATACCAAGTATTATAGAAAATCGGAGAAAAGGTAAAAAAGCTAGCAGAAAAATTAGAAGTTTTTTATCTTGCAAATAAATCCAACAATATATATTTTACAATTCTTGGAGATTGTACTTCAGGAAGTAAAGAAGTAGAAGAAGAAGATAGTAATATAAAAAAAATAGGTATAGCAGAGATAGAAAGATTAAATAGCAAATATCCTAAAGAAGGAATACCACGATTTAACTTTTTATATAGAAAAAGAGTGTGGAATGAAAAAGAAGAGTGTTATTTAGGTTGGGAACGAAAAAGAGGATTGCTTACAGAATTAAACGAGTTCCTTATATCAGAAAAAAATATCTCAAATGCAAAACAATCTAAAAATAATTTTATAATAAACACTATACAATCTTACAGAGGTAAGGAAAAATTAGACATCAAATATATAATAACACTAGATACTGATACAAATCTTACATTAAATTCAGGAATAGAATTGATAGAGGCTATGGCTCATCCATTAAATAAACCTGTAATAGATAAAACAAAAGATGTAGTAGTAAAAGGATTTGGAATAATGCAACCAAGAGTTGGGATAGACCTTGAAACCAGTTTCCAAAGTAAATTTACAGAAATATTTGCAGGAGACGGAGGAGTAGATTCATATACAAATGCTATTTCAGATATTTATCAAGACAATTTTGATGAAGGAATATATACAGGTAAAGGAATATATGATTTAGAAGTATTTTATAAAGTAATGAAAGATAAAATACCAGAAAATACAGTACTTAGTCATGATTTACTAGAAGGTTGTTATTTAAGATGTGGTCTATGTTCAGATATTATGCTATTAGATGAATATCCAAGTAGCTATAAATCATATATGACAAGACTAGCTAGGTGGATTAGAGGAGATTGGCAAATAATATCATGGCTTAAATCAAAAGATTTAAACAAATTATCCAAATATAAAATATTAGACAACATTAGACGAAGTATGGTAGAAATATCAAGTGCTTTTAATCTAATATTTTTGATAATTATAAAAATATTTGTAGATGTAAAAATAATGCCATTTGTTCTAATAAGTTTCTTTAGTGTAGCGATTGCAAGTATATTAGATATAATAAATTATATTATATTTAGAAAAGAAAACGTAAAAATACAAAAGAAATTCACAAAGAGAATTGACGGACTTAAGGCAAGTATATATAGAGGAATAATATCAATTGCAAACTTACCAACAAAATCATATCTAACCATGGTGTCAATTATAAAAACTATTTATAGGATGAAAGTAACGAAAAAATATTTACTTGAATGGACAACATCAGAGGAAGCAGAAAGGAAAAATAAAAAAGATTTAAAAACAACATATTTCTCAATGCTACCCAATATCATTGTTGGAATTATAGGGATACTACTTCCATTAATTATAAAATTTGAACCAGTTACAAATTGGACTTTAGGTATATTATCGCTAGTTTGGATTATAAGCCCATTTATAATGTACTATATAAGTAAATCTACAGAAAATATAAATAGCCTAGAAAAGCTAAATACGGAAGAACAGGAGTATATAAAAAAGGTTGCAGTAGATACATGGAAATATTTTGCAGATTTCATGGATAAACAAAATAACTTTATTCCACCGGATAATTTACAAGAAAGTAGAAGAGAAAAAATAGTTTCAAGAACATCTGCAACCAACATAGGATTAGGACTTCTTACAATAGTTTCTGCGTATGATTTGAAATTTATAACACTTGAAAAAGCAATAACAAGTTTAGAAAATTCAATAAACACAATCGAAAAATTAGACAAATGGAATGGACATCTATATAACTGGTATAGTACAAAAACTCTAAAACCACTAATACCAAGATATATATCAACAGTAGATAGTGGTAATTTTGTACGGATATTTATTTACACTAAAAATGTTTTTAGAAGAAAAACTGCATACACAGTATAAAGACAAGATAAAACATTTAATAAATATAATAGATAAATTAATAAAAGAAACCGATTTTTCATATTTATATAGTGAAGAAAACAGACTATTATCAATTGGATTCAATGTCGAAGAAAACAAATTAACAGATACGTATTATGATTTACTCGCAACCGAAGCAAGACAAGCCAGTCTAATTGCTATTGCAAAAAAAGATATAGAATCAAAACATTGGAATAATCTTAGTAGAACACTTACCAAAATTGATAAATACAAAGGTCTAATATCTTGGTCAGGAACAGCATTTGAATATTTAATGCCAAATATAAATATAAAAAGGTATAAGGGAAGTCTTTTAGATGAATCTTGCAAATTTATGATAATGAGTCAACAAAAATATGCAAATAAACTTCGGTATACCTTGGGGAATATCTGAAGCCGCATTTAATCTTAAAGACTTAAATTCAAATTATCAATATAAAGCATTTGGTGTACCATGGCTAGGATTAAAAAGAGGACTTGCAGATGAAATGGTCGTGTCAAGCTATGGAACAATTTTAGCTATAACTGATAGTCCAAAAGAAGTTATCCAAAACTTAAAAAAACTTGAAGATGAAGGAATGTATGGAAAATATGGATTTTATGAATCAATTGACTATACACCTTCAAGATTACCAAAAGGTAAAACTAAAGCAGTTGTAGAAACATATATGGCACATCATCAAGCATTAATTTTACTTTCAATAAACAATTTAATAAATAACAATATATTGCAAAAAAGATTTATGAAAAATCCTGAAATTAAAGCAATAGATATCTTGCTTCAAGAGAGAATGCCAAAAGACATGCTAATTACTAAAGACAAAAAGGAAAAAACAAGAAAAATTAGATATACAGGATTTGATAATTATGTGGAAGTGTCATATAAAAAACTAGATGAAACATTAAGAAAAGCAAATGTTATAGCAAATAAAGGATATATGATATGTATAAATGACAAAGGAGAAGGATTTAGTAAATATAAAGACATACTCATAAATAAATATAAGGAAACAAAAGATAATCCACAGGGAATATTTTTCTATATCAAAAATATAAGAAATGGAAAAGTATGGAAAGCAAACTATGATTTCAAAGATATTGAAAAGAGCAGACATGAAGTAATGTTTTCAGAAGATAGGGTTGAAATAACAAAAGAAAGAGATAATATAGAAACAAAAATAAAAACCATAGTAGCAGAAACTCCAGGAGTTGAAATAAGAAGTATAACGATAAAAAACAATTCAAATAGAGAAGAGATTTTAGAAGTTAGTTCGATTTTTGAACCAGTCCTTTCAAAGGCTGAAGATGATATTGCTCATCCCGCATTTAATAATCTTTTTTTAAAATATACTTTATCTGAAAACAATGACATATTAATAAAAAGAAACAGCAGAGGAAATACAAAAGAAATACATTTAGGGTGTAATTTATTTATAGAAAACAGAGAAAACAACGAATTAGAATATGAAATAGATGCCTCAAAGGCATATAAAATGATTAAAGCAGGAATTCCATTTACTAAAGAAATAGGACTTGTAACTGATCCATGTATAGCATTAAAACATGTAGTAAAACTAAAAGAAAACGAGGAAATAATATTAAATTTAATAATCAGTGTATCAGAAAGTGAAGAAGAAGTAATTAAAAATTTAGAACACTATAAAATCCAAGAAAATGTAAAAAGGGAATTTAATATCGCAAAAGCAAAGGCGGAAGAGGAAGCAAGGTATCTGTCTTTAAATAGTAAGGAATTAATAACTTTCCAAAAACTACTTCCTTACGTAATATTCCAAAACCCAATGAGATCAGTTTATTTATCTAAGATTAAAAATAAACATTATAGACAAAGTGACTTTTGGAAATATGGAATATCTGGAGATATACCAATAATGCTTGTACTCATAAAATCGATAAATGATGTATGTATAGTCAAAGAAATGCTAAAAGCACATGAATACTTTAGAGTAAAAGGTATAAAAACAGATCTTATAATTTTAGACTATGAGAAAAATGTATATGAACAATATGTTAAAGAACAGATTATACAAGAAATATTAAACATGCAAATAGGATACTTGCAAAACATCAGTGGAGGAATTTTTTTATTAAATAAAAATGAAATAGAAGATGAAGAACTTTTAAAATTTAGAGCAAACATTATAATATCTGCCAACAAAGCTAACTTGTATGATGCTATAAAAGAAATGGAAGAAGAATATAAATCAAAACTAAAAAATATAGGAAACGAAAAAAAGAATTTGAACAGTATAGATGAATTTGAAGTGATTAGACCTAATATTGATTTTGATAAACTAAAATATTATAACTCTATCGGAGGATTTACAGAGGACGGAAGAGAATACGTAATAAAGATAAATAAAGAGCAAAATACACCTTTACCTTGGAGTAATGTATTAGCAAATAAAAAGTTTGGAACAATTGTAACAAGTAATATGGGAGGATATACTTGGAGTAAAAATAGTAGGTTAAATAGAATAAGTAGTTGGATAAACAACCCTATAAATGATATACCGTCAGAAATAATATATTTAAAAGATAAAGAATATGGAAAAGTATGGAGTTTAAATTTTTCTCCAGCGCCAGATGAAAATGACTATTATATAACCTATGGTTTCGGATATGCAAAATATTACCACGCAAGTCTTGGAATAATACAAGAAGATGAAATATTTGTACCAAAAGATGATAGTGTAAAAATAAATATAATAAGGTTAAAAAATACAACATCAGAAAAGAGAAACTTAAAACTTGTATATTATATAAAACCAGTACTTCGGAGAAGATGAGACAAAAACTAATGGATATATAGATTTAAAATTTAAAGAGAATATAGTTTTTGCAAATAATATATATGGAGAGAATTTATCAAAAAATGTATATATATCAAGTAGTGAAAAAATATCATCATATACAGGAAATAATAATTCATTTGTTGGAAATAGAGATTTAAGCTCTCCTATAGCAATGGAAAAAGTAGAATTAAGCTGTGAAAACTCACTTGGGACAAACTCGTGTATAGCAATCGAGATAAATATAGAATTAGAAGAATATGAAGATAAAAAAGTAATATTAATGCTAGGAGAAGCAGAAGAAAAAGAAGAGATACAAAATACTGTCCAAAAATATAGAGATATAAACAATGTATTAGAAGAATTGAGAAAAGAAAAAGATTATTGGAATAATATTTTAAGAAAAGTACAAGTGAAAACACCTGTTGAGTCATTTAATATTATGCTAAACGGGTGGGCTATGTATCAAACTATAGCGTGTAGATTGTATGGGAGAAGCGGATATTATCAATCAGGAGGCGCTTTTGGCTTTAGAGACCAATTACAAGATGCACTTTCTACAAAGTTTAGCATGGAAAACACACTGAAAGAGCAAATAATAAAACACTCAAAGCACCAATTTGAAGAAGGAGATGTAGAACATTGGTGGCATGAGGAAACGAAAAGAGGGATAAGGACAAAGTTTTCAGATGATTTACTATGGCTAGTTTATGCAGTATGTGAGTATATAGAATTTACAGGAGACTATAGCATATTAGAAGAAAAAACACCATATATAAAAGGAAATCTTTTAAGTGATAATGAAGATGAAAAATATGATTTATATGAAGAAAGCAAGGAAGTAGACACTATATATAATCATTGTATTAAAGCAATAGAAAAATCATTAAATTTTGGAAAAAATGGATTACCAAAAATAGGCTCAGGAGACTGGAATGACGGATTTAGCAAAGTTGGAAATAAAGGAAAAGGAGAAAGTGTATGGCTTGGATTTTTCCTATATAATATATTAGACAGATTTAATAAGATATGTGAAAATACCCTCAAAACAGAATATATAAAAAAATATGAAAATATCAAAGAAAACTTAAAGAAAACATTAAACACAGTAGCATGGGACGGAAGATGGTACAAAAGAGCCTTCATGGACACAGAGGAAGTGCTAGGTAGTTCTGAAAATGATGAATGCAAAATAGATAGTATAGCACAAACTTGGGCAGTAATTTCAAATGCAGGAGATAATAGTAAAAAATATATTGCAATGGAAAGCTTAGAAAATTATTTAATAAACAAAGAAGCACGGAATAATTAAATTACTAGATCCACCATTTGAAAAAAGTGTATTAGAACCAGGATATATCAAATCATATTTACCAGGAGTAAGAGAAAACGGAGGACAATACACACATGCAGCCATTTGGGTAATTATAGCTACAGCAATCTTGAAACTAAATAATAAAGCACAAGAATTTTATAGCCTTATAAATCCAATTGAACATGGAAAAACAAAAGAGCTTATGTTAAGGTATAAAGTAGAACCATATGTAATATCAGCCGATATATATGGAGCATCTAATTTACTACGGTAGAGGAGGATGGACTTGGTATACTGGTTCTAGTAGCTGGTTTTATAAAGCTGGAATCGAATATATACTAGGACTAAAAATAGAAAATGGCATACTCAAAATTGAGCCATGTATTCCAGAAGATTGGAAGGAATATAAGATTAGATATGAATATAAAACAAGCGTATATAATATAAATGTAAAAAATATAAGTAAAGATAAAACAAATGAAGTAAAAGAATTTTTAATAAATGGACAAAAAATAGAAGAAAAAGAAATAAAATTAATAGATAATGGGAGAATTTATGAAATAGAAGTAATTTTATAAAATACATTAATTGTTTATTAATATTATTGTAAAATTCATCCTTCTTTGATATACTAGAAATATATAGAAAGAAGGGTGAATTTTGAAAAGAGTATACATAGTATTAACATATACAGGAACTTTGATTTCTAAAATAGTAAAATTCTATACAAGAAAAAAATATAGTCATGCTTCAATAGCTTTAGATGAAAACTTAGAAGAAATGTATTCTTTTGGAAGACTTAATCCATACAACGCCTTTGTAGGTGGATTTGTGCATGAAGGTGTAAACACTGGTACTTTTAAGAGATTTAAAAATACAACAGCAATTATTTTCTGGATACATGTTACAGATGAACAGTATGATAGAATAAAAGAAACAATAACAAATATTAAGACTAATAGAAAAGAATATAAGTTTAATATAATAGGTCTATTTTTAGTTAGCTTACATAGAAGAAGAATAAGAAAAAATTCATTTTATTGTGCTGAGTTTGTAAAATATGTCCTTCAAAAAGCAGGCATAGGAGAAAACTTACCAGAAATAATAAAACCTGAGGATTTTAAGAAACTTGAAGGAATTAATATAGAATATGAAGGACTTCTAAGAAGTTATAATCAAGATAAAATTGTGCTTGAAAAATACTAAAAAAGCATATATAATAAAATATATTAAAAATAACAAAAAAGGAGAGAAACAAAGTATGAATTTAAAAATAACAGGGAAAGATTTAAAAGCAACAGACGCTATAAAAGAATATACAGAAAGGAAACTTGAAAGAATACAAAAATATTTCGATGAAGAACTTGATGTTAATGTTACTATAAGAACAGAAAGAAATTTACAAATAGCTGAAATTCACGTTATTACAAGAGCAAACACATATAGAGCAGTAACTGAACATAAAGATTTATATGCTTCAATAGATAAAGATATTGACATATTAGAAGGACAAATCAGAAAAGCAAAAACAAAAAGAGATAGAATAAATAAAGAAGCTACAATAAAAATAAAAGATGTAACTTTTGTAGAAATTGAAAAAGAAGTTGAAGATGAAATACTAAAAACAGTTTATTATGATATAAAACCAATATCACCAGAAGATGCAAAATTAAAATTAGAAGATATGCCAGGAGCATTATTCTTAACATTTATCAATGTTGATACAGGCAAAGTTAATGTAATTTTTAGACTAAAAGATGGAAGGAATTATGGGTTGGTTGAACCTGAAGCATAGAAATTCGTAAAATAAACTTCGTCTTACGTCGTTAATTCAAATACAAAAAATGCTCAACGTGCACAAGCACGCCTCCGCTTTTTTGATTTGAATTGCCTAGTAATACTCGTTTCTTTTACGAATTTACAATTCGAAAATAAACTT
>CAYVWC010000004.1:0-27138 GCA_964455415.1 uncultured Clostridium sp. | reverse complement strand
GAATTCGGCAGCATGTTTTACTGTATTAGAGTTTTCAGCTCTAAATGTAGGTCCAAATGTATATACATTTCTAAAAGCATGTGCAAAAGTTTCAACATCTAATTGACCGCTAACGGTTAAATGAGAAGGTTTACCAAAGAAATCTTGTGAGAAGTCAACAGTTCCGTCTTCAGATTTAATTGGGGTATTTAAGTCCATCGCTGTTACTGTAAACATTTCTCCAGCTCCCTCACAATCACTTCCAGTAATTATAGGAGTATGAACATATACAAAACCTTTTTCCTGAAAAAATTTGTGAATTGCAAAAGATAGAACACTGCGAACTCTAAATACTGCATTAAATGTATTTGCTCTTGGACGTAAATGACTAATAGTTCTTAAATATTCAAAAGAATGTCTTTTCTTTTGAAGTGGATAATCTAAATCTGCGAGATTTACTATTTGTATTTCTTGAGCTTTAATTTCAAAAGGTTGCTTTGCATTTTCTGTTTTTATTACTTTACCGATAACAATAATTGAAGAACTAATAGTAAGTTTTTTTATCTCTTCAAAATTAGAAAGATTAGAGTCAAAAACAATCTGCAAATTTTTAAAGAAACTACCGTCATTTATTTCAATAAAACCAAAATTTTTAGAATCACGGATAGTCTTTACCCAACCTGAAACTTGAACTTTTTTTCCGTCGTAAATATCAATATTTTTAAATAGGTCTTTAACTAAAATATTTTTAGTATTCATATAAGAAACACTCCTTTTAATAAACAATAATAAACTTATGTAAATAAAAATACTTAAAGTTCAAAATTATTATATAAAAAAGTCAGATAAAATTCAATATCTTTATTTGATATTGTAGACTTTTAAGAATAAAATTTGATATAATTTATATGTACAAAAGAAGGCAAATTAACAATAGTAAGTGGATTAATAAATGAGGGAGATAAAAATGAGAGGGAGAACTAGAAGAAGAAAGATGCGTCCAAATTATAGAAGGATAGTACTTGCAATAATCGTTTTATTATTAATCATTATTGCAGGAATATTTGGAATAAAAAATATAATAAAAAATAATGAGCTAACAGAATTAGGAGAAGTAGAAGAAAATAATAGTCAAGAAGAAATTGCTGAAGATATAACTATAAATTTTGTTGCAATAGGGGATATAATGTGCCATAGTACAAACTTTAAAGCAGCATACAATGATGAAACAGGAGAATATGATTTTTCATCAGTGTTTGTAAATGTAGCAAAATATATAACAAAAGCAGATATAGCAATAGGAAATCTTGAAACAACATTTGCAGGAGAAGACAGAGGATATAGCGGATATCCAACATTTAATTCTCCAGCAGAACTTCGGAGTCGCAATAAGAGATATTGGTATAGATGTATTGTCAACTGCAAATAATCATAGTATGGATAAGGGAGAAAGTGGAGTTATTTCTACATTAGATACATTAGATGAAATTGGAATCAGTCATACAGGAACTTATAGAAGTGAAGAAGAACAAGATACAATTTTAGTAAAAGATGTAAATGGAATTAAAATAGCTTTTCTCTCATTTACATATGGAACAAACGGGATTACAATACCAAGTGGGAAGGAATATTTGGTTAATTTAATTGATGAGGAACTAATACTAGAACAGATAGAGTTAGCTAAACAAGAAGAAGTAGATATAATATGTGCAAGTATGCACTGGGGAGTAGAATACTCACAAACGCAAAGTGCTGAACAAGAAGAGTGGGCAGACTTTTTATTCCAAAATGGAGTAGATATAATAATAGGAAACCATGCACATGTTGTTGAACCAATGGAAAAGAGGACTATTACATTAGAAGACGGAACTGAAAAAGAAGTATTTGTTGTATATGCACTTCGGAAATTTTGTATCAGGTCAGGTAATTGAACATACAAAAACTACAGTAATACTAGATATGCAAATAACAAAAAATGGAGAAACAGGTAAAATTTCAATTGATAGTGTAGATTATGTGCCAGTATATTGTTATGATAGAGGAGCAGGATCAACAAACAGATATGAGCTAATTGATATAAGAGAAGCTATATCTCAATATGAGAATGGAGATACAAGTGAAATAAGCACAAGTCTATATAACACATTAAAGTCTGAACTTGAAAATGTTGAAAGTGTATTAGGAGAACCTATAACAAAAGAAACAACATCTGAAGAAGAAAATGAGATATAAAAATATGAATAAAGATAAAATTAAAATGAAGTGTTTTGCAACGGCAGACACTTCATTTTAAAGTTCTATATTTTAATTAAAACATATCTTTCTTTTTTAACCACCAAGATACGATTAAAGTAAGCACAACAGAAATTGTAATTAATATTGGAAAGCCTAGACTACTATTTTCAAAAGGAACACTTAAGTTCATACCCCAGAAACTAGATATCATAGTAGGAACAGCGATAACAAGTGTAATAGAAGCTAAGAACTTCATTACAACATTTAGGTTGTTTGAAATAAGTGAAGCATAAGCGTCCATTGTACCACTTAAAATATCGCTATATATTTTGCCCATTTCTATTGCCTGCCTATTTTCAATAATTGCATCTTCTAGCAAATCTTCGTCCTCTTCATATAATTTTATTATTTTTCCACGCATTGTTTTTTCCATAACGATTTCATTTGCTTTTAATGATGTTGAAAAATAAACTAAGCTTTTTTCTAAACTGAGCATTTTTAATAATTCCTGATTTTTCATAGAGTCTTTAAGCTTTGCTTCAGTGGTTTCAGTTTCTTTATTAATTTGTTTTAAGTAAGTTAAAAAATATGAAGAATTTGCAAAAAGAATTTGCAAAATAAATCTACTTTTTTTATAAGTTGCAAAGGTTTTTATTTTATTTTTTTCAAAATCTTCTATAATTTTATTTTTGCGTAAAGATACAGTTATAAAGAAATCATCTCTTACTACAATCATACCAAGAGGTATAGTTGTATAAAGTGAAGAATCACTATGTTTTTCTAGAATAGGAACATCTACAACAAAAAGAACAGTAGAGTCATCATCTTCTTGGTCAATTCTGGCTTGTTCTTCCACGTCTAAAGAATAACGAATAAAGTCTTCTTGAATATTTATACTACTACAGACTTTTTTTATTTCATCATCTGACGGATTGACCAGGTTTATCCATGAACCCTTTACAAAATCATTAATTTCAGTTGTTTTTCCAGATAATACATCTGTGTTATAAATCTTAATCATAACTTTATTCACCTACCTTTAAAATTTCAATCATATCTATTTTACAATCATTTTGGATTTTAGTCAAGGAGTAAAGACATAAGCCTTGAAATAGATATAAAAATGTTGTATAATAATTACATTATTGACATAAGGAGGAAATTAAATGCTAGTTACAACAGGAGTGACAGTAAGATTTGGAAAAAGAGTTTTGTTTGAAGATGTAAATATAAAATTTACCAAAGGGAATTGCTACGGAATTATAGGAGCTAATGGGGCAGGAAAATCAACTTTTTTAAAAGTTTTGTCAGGAGAAATAGAACCAAGCAAAGGAGAAGTTTCAATCGAAAAAGGAGAAAGATTGTCAGTATTAAAACAGGATCACTTTGCATATGAAGAATATAGTGTAATGGATACCGTAATAATGGGAAATCAAGAGCTATATAAAATAATGAAAGAAAAAGAGGCAATCTACTCAAAACCAGATTTCTCTGAAGAAGACGGGATGAAGGCAGCAAAATTAGAGGAAAAATTTGCTGAATTAGACGGTTGGAATGCAGAATCAGATGCAGCAATGCTTCTTAACAATTTAGGTATAGAAGGTGAATTGCATTACAAATTAATGAAAGAAATAGAAGCAAAAGATAAAGTAAAAATATTACTTGCACAGGCATTATTTGGAAATCCAGATATATTATTATTAGACGAACCTACAAATGACTTAGATGTTAAGAGTATAAACTGGCTTCAAGAATTTTTAATAGATTTTGAAAATACAGTAGTAGTTGTATCACATGATAGATATTTTTTAAATAAGGTATGTACACATATAGCAGATGTGGATTTTGGAAAAATTAAGGTATATCCAGGAAACTACGACTTTTGGTATGAATCAAGCCAACTTGCATTAAAACAAGCTAAAGAGCAAAACAAAAAGAAAGAAGAAAAAATAAAAGAATTACAAGAATTTATTGCAAGATTTAGTGCAAATGCTTCTAAATCAAAACAGGCAACTTCTAGAAAGAAATCATTAGAAAAGATAGAATTAGAAGAAATAAAACCTTCAAATAGAAGATATCCATATATTGATTTTAAACCTGATAGAGAACCAGGAAAAGACATATTAACAGTTAAAAATATATCAAAAACTGTAGACGGAGAAAAAATTTTAGATAACATATCTTTTACAGTTAAAAAGGATGATAAAATTCTATTATTATCAGATAATGAAATAGCAAAAACACTACTATTTCAAATAATAGCAGGAGAGGTAGAACCAGACTCTGGAGAAATAATATTTGGAACGACAATAAGTAAAGATTACTTCCCAAAAGATAATAATTATATGTTTAAAGAAAATATACCACTTGTAGATTGGTTAAGGGGATATTCAAAAGATCCAGATGAGACTTATGTTAGAGGATTTTTAGGTAGGATGTTATTTTCAGGAGAAGAAGCATTAAAAAAGGTAAGTGTATTATCAGGAGGAGAAAAAGTAAGATGTGTTTTATCAAAAATGATGCTATCTGGTGCAAACTTCTTGATATTCGATGAACCAACAAACCATTTAGATATGGAAAGCATAACTGCATTAAATGAAGGGATGAAAAAATTTAAGGGAAATATGATATTTACATCACATGACCATGAACTATGTCAAACAGTTGCAAACAGAATTATAGATATAAAGAAAGATAAGATTATTGAAAAAGAATGCACATACAATCAATATTTAGAAATAGAATAAACAAAGTATATGTACTTATTGTAATAATTTTAATATTGATAATAGTATGGAACTTTTACAGATAAAAAAAGAGGGGTTAACCCCTCTTTTTAGTTAAATGCTTGTTCAGATATTAAAGTGCTGTAGATAAACCTGTAATAGCTGCTACACCTAAAACAATAAGTAAAACATAAAGAGCTAGTGCAACAATTCCAAGTACAAGACCTGCAATACCCATTCCTCTACCATCATCATTTTTTCCTGCAATACTAAAAATAATAGCTATTATAGAGCATGGAATACTTATATACCAAATACATAAGAAGAGTACAGCTATAATACCTAATATCATAGAAGTAATGTTGAATCCGTTTCTTTTATTTACAGATTCCTGAGATGTTTGAGTTGTTTCAGTTGTTTGATTGTTTTCTTCTTCCATTGTTTTTTCCTCCTTTTATCTATATTTATCTTGAATAACTTTTAGTTCATCATAATGATTATTTAATATATCTAAAAACACATCAGCTATTTGAGGATCAAATTGAGTAGCTTTATTTTTTTCAAATTCCGATTTTACAACATCTAAAGGTAGTGAATCTCTATAACTTCTCTTTGAAGTCATAGCATCAAAGGTGTCTGCAACAGCAGCAATCCTTGCTAGATAAGGAATATCTTCACCTTTTAATTTAGAAGGATAACCTAAACCGTCATATCTCTCGTGATGATGTTTAACAATAGGAATTATATCTTTAAATATTGATGCGTTTGATAATATATGTACACCAATAGAAGGATGATTTTTTATTTCAGAATATTCATCTGTCGTAAGTTTGCCAGGTTTAAGTAATATACTATCAGGAATTCCAATCTTTCCAATATCATGGAACAAACCACCTATTTTAAGTGTATGCAAATCTGCCTCAGAAAGACCTAAATACTTCCCAATGAGAATCGAAATTTCGGAAACTCTATCGGAATGTCCACGTGTATAAGGATCTTTTGCATCAACAGTATATCTCAAAGTCTCAATACTTTCCATATATGCTTGTTCTAACTTTTGACTTGCTTCTTTTAGTTCTTCGTTTATCTTTTTAATCATGTTCATTTGGTTAATAGCTTTTACACCAGATTCGATAAGAAGTAATAATTGATCAAATTTATCACTTTTTTCACAATAACCTTGAATATCAAGTCTCTTTATAGTTTCTAGTGGTGGTGCTAGGTCTTTATGACCTGTAAGAAGTAGAATATAAAGTTCTTTATTGAACTTACGTATTTCTTCTACAACTTGATCTCCATGAATAGGTGTCATTATAAAGTCTAATATCATTAAATCAAAATGTTCCTCTTTTACTCTTTCAATTGCTTCGAGAGGATCAGTAACGCCTGAAAAATTATATCCAGATTTTTTCAAAAATAGTGATAAAGAATCAATTATACCTATTTCATCATCGACAACAAGCACTTTTATTCCATTTGAGGCTTGAGTTTTCATATTTTTTCTCATAGTACCTCACCAATCCTTTTAAATATATATCTAACATGAATTATAGCTATAAAATAAAAAAAAATCAAGAAATTTTTACAAAAAAATCTTGATTCCGTCATATTATTTTTAAAAAATTATATAAAATTAACTACAAGGTAAAAGTACACTAAAAGTTGTGCCCTTATTTGGAGCAGAAGCAAATGTGATTGAACCATTAAAATGTGCTTTTATATTTGAATAAGACATAAATAGTCCAAGTCCTGATCCATTTTTACCTTTTGTTGTAATCATTTCTTTAAATAATTTATCTTTAACTTCTTTACTCATACCACAACCATTATCTATAACAGAAAGTACTAAAAAATTAAATTTCTTTTTTATCATAAGTTCAATTCTGTTATTTGGTTTGCCTTCATATGATTGAATAGCATTAGATATAAGATTATTCATGACTTGTACTAAACAATTAATATCTCCATGTAAAGTGAAACTGCTATCAACCTTCAAATTTATATCTAAATTGATTAGAGAATTTTTAAGTTCATGTTTCATAAGTATAGTTATATGTTTTATAAGATCTTCAATAGTAAACATTGTAGAAGTATTTTCAGAAGTTTCTACAGCTTGTCCTTTAACTGCTGTAATGATATCAGACATATATGATGTATGGGTTTTTATTTTTGAAATCCATGAAAACATATCTCTTGCAATTTCATGATGATCTTTAGAAGTAACTTCTGGATCATCAATAGAAGCATCATATTCATTAACTAAATCAGTTAAAGCTTCAGCTGCACCAGATATAGACATTATAGGAGTTTTTAAGTTATGAGCAATACCTCCAATCATTTGCCCAAGTGATGCAAAACGTTCTTTTTCTATAAGTCTTTCTTGATTAGATTTAATTATTTCTAAGTCATGGATATGTTGGGTTGTATCTTTAAAAAGTATTAAATACCCTACAAAAGTATCTTTATTAACAATACTAGAAACCTCAACAGTAAAATATCTATCAATTTTAGCAACATGAGTTTCAAAACTTATAGTTTTTGAAGTAATTGAAACTGTTTCAAGAGACGATTTTAATTTCGAAATAGGAACATTTTTATTAAGTTCATAAATATTTACATTTCTTGCATCTTGTTCTTTAATATTAAATGTGGATAAAAATGATTTATTAAAATCTACAATAGTATATCTATCATTTATAACAATATAACTATCAGACATTCTATCAACAACTTTTTTTAATGCAATAGGAGTAACAGATAAAAAGTCAAACTTCAATATTGCAAGAGTATAGAAGAATATTGAAATAGAAAAAGAAATAGGCGTTGCATACACAGTAAGCTCAAAAACTTCAAACAGTCCTAAGAGGTTCACAACTGCAGGGATTGCACTTCCTATTATTATAAGTATTGATTGTTTAGAGAAAAATCCTGAAATTTTTGCAGAATGATTAAACATTTTTACAGCACTTATAAAGAATAATCCATAGGTATATCCAAGATGAACTAATGAATATGGACCATATTCCATTTCATTAAAATTAAAAGAATAGTTTTTGTAAAATAAATGATGTAAATTATTTGTAAAAAGCATAAGTAAAGAAATTATAGGTATAATGAAAAGTAAAACATATCTTTTTTCAAATTTGATTTTTGTATTTACAAAAGAAGCAACCATTAAGTAAAACATAACAGGAAGCATGCATGTACCAATGTAAATAAAATTTTCAAAATAAATAGGTTCTATATTAAAACTAATATGAAAAAGTCCTTGTAAAATAAGTCCAAAATAAATTATAATAACGCAACCTAGCATAAGAATAAGGAATTTTTGAACTTGTGTATGTGGCTTTATTTTTAATATGTAACTAAGTAAGAATAAAGAAGCTAAATTTGAAAAAATTAACAAGACAAATTGAAAATTATTAATCATTATAAAGTGAACCTCCTTTTTCATTTGTTTATGAATAGGGAAAATGTTTTTTCCCTATTCATTTTAATTTAAAAATTTATAAATCCGATTTTTTTAAAATAATTCATATATTTTATTATATAATTTTTGTCGATTTTTTTCCAGTGAAATCCTATATTTTTTAAATAAGTTTCAGTAAAATCTGTACTAAGCCTAATATTTGAAGTATAAATAAGCTTTTTATCATTACTCAAATCATGGATAATACCAGAAACTAATTCTTTTCTATTATTGTCATCCAAAATCCCAGTAATAATATCTGTCATCATTTGATCAGAAACTGGAAGTACATCCATACCCATTGAAATTAAAGTATTATATAAAAGACTTATTGGTAAAAGCTTAGGATTTCTGATATGGAACATGTTACAGTCAGACTTATAGTGTAGAATTTTAATGATTGCACTTGCTGCCAAATCAACAGGGGTAAGTTCTAATTCATGATATAGTGTATATCTTGGAAAAGCACCTATTTCCAAGAAACTTTTTAATCTTTTTGCAAATGCGTTATCATTAGCGTTCATTTGGAAAGAACCGTCAGAGTATCTATTTGTAATGTTTCCAAGTCTTATAATTTGAGCATCTAATCCGTCAGAAATTGCTTCTAGTACAGCAATTTCTGCTTTAAACTTTGTTGTTGTATAAACACTTTTGATATTCTGACCTACATATAAATCATTTTCTGTAAATAACTTCTTGTTATTAATATTACTGCTCGTTTCTAAAATAGTTTCTTCTTTTTCTCCATTTCCAGAAACACTTATAGTAGATATATGTATTAATCTTTTACCATATTTTTTACAAAAATCAATTGTATTTTTAGTACCTGTAACATTAATATCATCAAATAATTTCTTCTGACCAAAGTGTTTAACAATAGCACCAGAATTTATTACGCATGATACATTTTTTATAATACTTTTTAGTTCATTTGGATTAATTCCTAAATTTTCTCCCTCAGTAATATCTCCAGAAACTACAATAATCCTATCAGCAATTTTTGATACATATTCGTTTCCAAAATAGAATCTTAAAGATTGAAGTAATCTATATCTTGGAGTTACATTATTCTTAGGTCTTATTAAAGCATAAACATTACCAGAATTATGTTTTAAAAATTCATATATAATATGAGAACCTAAATAACCTGTACCACCTATTATTAAAATATCTTCTATTTTCGCCTTAGAAATTGTTGAAAGATTTTTAATAGTATTTCTTGACAAGACTTTATTTACTCTTGAGTAGTCATATTTTTCAATAAAATCATCAGTAATTGAAGGCAATTTATGTGATAATTTCCTAATAGTTGGGAAATTAAATATATCAGCATACTCAAAATTTAGTCCATATTTAATAGCTTCTATTTGCATATTAATAGCAGAGATAGAATCACCACCAATATCAAAGAAATTATCATCTATTGATACATTGTCAATCTTTAAAATATCTTTCCAAATTTGAATAAGTTTTTCTTCATTTGAATTAAACTTATCAATATCGATAGTAGCTTCTTCTGCAGTGTTTGAAGTTTTAGAACGAGTAGAAGGAAGAGGAAGAGCCTTTCTATCTATCTTTCTATTAATTGTGTAAGGCATTTCGTCAAGTTTAACAATATATGTTGGTATCATGTATTGAGGTAAAGACTTTCTTAAAAATTCTTTTACCTTATTTTCAGAGATATTTTGATCAGTTACATAGTAACCACATAAAGATTCTTTATCATCTATAGAAACTTTATTTACAACACAAGATGTAATACCTTCTATTTCTAACATTTTATTTTCAATTTCTCCGAAGTTCTATTCTTAAGCCACGAAGTTTTATTTGATGATCTACCCTACCAAGAACCTGTACTTTTCCGTCAAAAGTCCATTTTCCAATATCGCCAGATTTATATATTTTTCCTTCACCAAAAGGATTATCTAGGAAGACTTTTGATGTACGTTCAGGTTTATTAATATATCCAAGCCCAACTTGAATACCAGAAATATATATTTCCCCAACAACTCCAATAGGAACTCTTTTCATATTTTTATCTAAAATATGAATTTGAGAATTTTTAGTCGGAGGACCAACAGTAATTTCCTTTTCTCCATTAAGATTTTGAACATTACATAAAATAGTGATTTCACTAGGGCCATATATATTAAATACTGTAATGTCAGAACTTAATGCACGTAAATCATCTACAAATTTTTGAGATAAAGGTTCTCCTCCAAAAACCATATTTTTAACACGAGCAAGAGCAGTATCTTCTTCTCGATTATCATAGTTAATTTTCATTAGACTAGGAGTAACAGTCATTACGTCTACATTTTCCTTCTTTATTAAAGCGTCTAATAGTTTTGGATTTCTATGTTCACTATTATTAGCCATAACCACTTTTAAACCATGAGTAAGAGAAACAAAAATCTCGTAAACAAATATATCAAATGGAGTAGAAGTAACTGAAGCAATTGCATGTGTTTTATTATCTCTTAAATAATCTAAAGCATAAGTCATAGACATAGCCATATTTGCAAAACCAATTTGATTAAGCATTACACCCTTTGGCTGTCCGGGTAGAACCAGAGGTATAGATTATATAAGATAAAGAATTTTTATCAACTTTAACATTAGGGTTTTCAGTATTCTTTCCATAAATATTTGAATTGCTTAAATCAATTTCAATGATATTTTCAATTTGCTTAACTTTAGACCTTAGTTCGGCTTGAGTTAAAACATATTTTGTATTACTGTCTTCTATATAATAAGTTGTTCTTTCAACAGGATAACCAGGATCAACGTTGAAAAATGCAGCACCAGCTTTTAATATACCAAGCATTGCAACTATAGTTTCTAAAGAACGATTAGTCATAATACAAACAATATCATTTTCTTTTATACCATAACTAATTAAATAATGAGCCAAACTATTAGCTTTTTTATTTAATTCATTATAAGTAAGAGAAACATCGTCACAAACTGCCGCTATTCTGTCTGGAGTTTTTAAAACTTGATTTTCAAAGATAGATACAATAGTTGTATCATCAGAAATCTCCATATATGTATCATTAAACTTATCCAAAAGTATTTTTTCTTCATCAGTTATTGCAGAGAAATCTTTAAGTAAAATATTATCATTATCTAAAAGTTGCTCTAAGATAAATATGTAATGTTTGAGAATACCTTCAGCTGTTTCAAACTTAAATAAACTAGTATTAAATTCTAAGTTAAAAATGCCTAAAGAAGGAATTACTTCAAACCATAGATTAAATTTAGATGTCTTAGTATTTGGAAGTAAGAACTTACCAGATTTTCCGTCAATTTTAGGACTTTCTACATCTATATTTTGATAAGTAAACATTACATCAAGTAAAGAACTATTAGCTCCTAAATTTTGTTGAACTAGTTCATAAGGATAAGGTTGGTTAGAAATAGAATCAATAACATCATTATGAACGCTCTTAACAAAATCTGAAAAGCTTAAATTCTCATCAATATGTTTATTAAATACAATATTATTAACAAACATCCCAACAATATCTTGAATTTCTTTAAAATTTCTACCTGCAAAAGGACTACCAAGAATAATATCATCTTGGGAAGTATATTTATATAAAAGAACGTATAAAGCTGCTAAAAATACAGAATAAGCCGAAACATTATTCTTTTTTGCAATGTTTTCTAAAGTATGAAAGTCATCTTTGTCCATTGAAAGAGTTAGTTTATCTCCATTGTATGATTTTACATTTGATAAAGGAAAATCATATGGTAAGTTAAGAGCTGTAAATTCAAGTCCATTAAATTTATTATTCCAAAAACTTTCTATAGGTTTTACACTATCTGAAGCTAAAAAATCATTTTCCCAAATAGCGTAATCAACATATCTTAAATTATTTTCTTGTATATTTTCACCATTATATAATTTGCAAAAGTCATCAAAAATTATAGCAAGAGATGTACCGTCAATAACTATATGATGAGAATCCAATAAAAGTATGCTTGATGAATCATTTATATATACTAATTTCGCACGTAGAAGAGGAGATTTAGCCAAGTCAAAAGATTTAGGAAAGCTATCGACTATGGTTTGCACATCTAAAGAAGATTTTTCAACATCTAATTTTATTGAAACATTATTAACTATAGATTGAACAATTTCTCCATTTTCATATTTAAAAACAGTTCTAAAGCTTGGATGCAATTGTAAAAGTTTGTTTAAAGCATTTTGAACTTTGTCTTTATCAAGAATTTCATCAAATAAAATACCTCCTGAAACATTGTAAACAATGTTATCATTTAGAGCAACTGTATTAGCAAAATATATTCTTTTTTGAGCATAAGATAAAGGATAAAAATCTCTATCTGGTGTTCGAGGAATAATAGATTTTCTTTCTGTAGTATTATTTTGTGAAATAAAATCTGATAAATTTTCGATAATAGGGTTGTCAAAAATATCTTTCACAGAAATAGAAAATCCATATTTATGTGACAAATGAGTACATAAAGTAATCGCATTTAAAGAATCTCCACCTATACCAAAGAAAGAATCTTTAATACTTATATTATCTAGTTTTATAATTTCTTTAAGTTCCTCAATAATTATTTTATCAATATCATTTCTAGGAGGAATAACCACTTTATCAGTATTTAAAGTAGGTTTAGGTAATTTCTTCTTATCAAGTTTACCATTTACATTAAGAGGGAAAGCCTCTAATTGCATTATAGAAGTTGGAAGCATGAAAGAAGGTAATACACTACTTAAATACTTTTCAAGTTCTTCAACTGAAACTTCTTTATTACATACTATGTATGAATAAATTTGACCAGAACTTAATATAGTAGCACTTTCTTTTATTCCAGGAAATGTTAAAATTTTGGCATCTATTTCACTAAGTTCAATTCTAAAACCTCTAAGTTTTACTTGGTTATCAATTCTACCAATATAATTTATAGCACCACTTGGAAGGAAAGAAACTAAATCACCAGTTTTATAAATATTGCCTTCTCCAAATGGATTTTTGATAAATTTCTCATTAGTTAAATCAGGTCTATTCAAATAACCAAGTGCAAGTCCGATCTCCTCCAACCCAAAGTTCTCCAGGAACACCAATAGGTTGAAGAGTTCCACAATTTGAAACTACATAACAAGTAGAATTAGCAAGAGGAAAACCAATTGGGGTAGACTCTAACAAAGTATTTTTTATTTCATAAAAAGTTGAAAATGTAGTATTTTCAGTTGGACCATAAACATGTAAAAAGTGCAAATTTGGATTAGCATCATGTGCAGCTTTTATATGTTTAAAAGATGAAGCTTCTCCACCTATAAGTAAATATTTTAAGCAGCTAAACATTTTTGGATTTTCTTCACAAAGTCTATTAAATAAGGCAGTTGTTAAAAACAAACTACTAATTTTATTTTTTGAAATATAATTACTGAAATATGAAGGCTCAAGTAAATCTGATTTTTTAAGTAAAAATAATTCTAATCCATTTAAAAGAGCACCCCAAATTTCAAATGTTGAGGCATCAAAAGCAATAGAACCTGTTTGAAGTATTCTATCACCATTAGAAAATTTAATAAAATTAGTATTCTTAACAAGCCTAACAACAGCTCTATTTGGAACCATAACACCTTTTGGCATTCCGAGTAGAGCCAGATGTATACATGATATATGCTAAATCAAGAGGCTTCATATCATATGAGATAAAAGATGAATTTTCTTTATATACGTTAGAGTCAAGATCTACTAAAATTTTAGGAATATTTAAAGTTCCATTAAAGTGTAAGTCTGAAGAAGTAAGAAATACTTTTGCATCCGCATCTTTTATCATGTATAAAATTCTATCCTGAGGAGAAGAAATATCAATAGGAAGATAGCATGCACCGACCTTTAAAGTCGCAATTATTGCAACTATTGCTTCAAGGGACTTATCCAAGTATAATGCAATAGTATCTTCAGGAAGAACATTAAATTTTTTCAAATAATTTGCAAGAGAGTTTGCCTTTTCATTTAACTCTTTATATGTAAGTGTTTTATCATCAAAACATACAGCAACATTATTTGGAGTATTATTAACTTGTTCTTCAAATAATGAAATAATACTTCTATCACTTGGATAATCAACCTTTGTATTATTAAAATCTTGCAAAATTTGTAATTCTTCATCAGGAGTTGCAATATTAATTTCTTTTATTAAAATGTCACTATTATCTATAATTTGATTAATAATATGCAAAATTCTAGGGTGTATTAATTCTATATCTGATTTATCATATTTATTTATCATATAATCATATGAAATATTAACAATGTTTTCAGTATTAAAATCATAGATATGTATATCTAAATCATTATTTGTACAATTATCAAAAACCCAATCAGTAGTATAATTAGAATTATCATCAGAAGCTTTATTTACTTGATAAGATACTAGTACATTATATAAGTTAGGTATACTAGGATCTTGTTTTCTAAGATTTTCTATTATATATTGATATGAATATTTTTGATGTCTAAGCATTGAAAGAATATCTTTTGAGACATTATGAACAAAGTCTTTAAAAGACATAATATCATCTAACTTTATTCTAAAAGGTATAGTACTTATGAACATACCAAAAGTATTCTTTTCTCTGTAATTAGATCTATTCAAAATCGGAGTACCAATTACGAAGTCATTAAGTCTAGAAACCCTAGATATATAAATGCAGTAAACTGCCATAAAGAAATTATATGCAGAAATTTTTAAATCTGAACATAAAGCATTTATTTTTGCCATTATATTTTTATCTAAAGAAAAAGTTAATCTTTCAGCTTGGCAATTAATAGAGTTATCTTGAGATGTTTTAGTACTATAAATTGTTGCAACTTCAGGAACTGTTTCATATACTTTATCCCAATAAGCCTTATCTTTTAGAAATTTATCACTATTAATATATTCCTGTTCACTTTCTAGATATTGTACATATGAAAAATTGTCAGGATTTAATTCGAGTAATTCACCAGATGTAATTAATGAATTATAAACATCAGCTACTTGCCTAATAGAAAGAGCAGTAGTTATAGCATCACAAATAATGTGGTGGAAATTAGCTAAAACGCCACCAGTATTAGTTCCTTTTAGTTTAAAAATTTTAAATTCAAAAAGTGGATTTTCTAAAAGATCAAAAATATGTTGCCTTTGACATTCTTCTTTAACAAAGTCGTCAAAAGAAGAGATTTCATAAATTGGAAAATCAAATTCCTTAAAATCACAAAAATATTGTTTAACTGTTCCGTTATCTAAAAAAAGTCTTGTTTGAAAAACATCATTATGCTTAAGCATGGTGTTAAGTGCTATTTTTAAAAGTTCAAAATCAACTGTATCAGTTTTTGGAGAAAAATCTGCAAAACAAATGATACGATTGATATTAGTATTTTTAAAATATTGTTCAGTAAGCCAAATTGATTCTTGAGGCTTACTCAAACCATAAACATCCTTTTTCATTTCTAGCCCCCATTTGCTACAAATAACCTCTTAATTATAACATAGTTACCATAAAAATTCAAGTTTTTTCGTCATTGACATGCAAAAAAATATATTATATAATCTAATTATCAAATTATACAGGAGAAAAAATATGGGAAAAAGGATAAAACAACCAAGCAGAACAGTAGGAAGATATGTATTAAAAAAGACAAGAAAGCCAGAAGAGATAGGAGACTATGTTATAACAAGTGAAGATATTACAACAATGGCAATGCAACAAGGAGGAAATGAAATGTTAGAAGCGTTAGACGGACTATCAACAATAATTAAAGGAAAAGACGAGTTAGAAAATGAAAGATAGAATACAAAGGAGAAATTTATGGGAAATAGTACAATATATCCAGAAGTAGCAACAGAGTTAATAGAAATATTTAGATTTATAGAAGAACCAGTCCTAGAAAAAATACCAGAAAAATTGAAAGAAGAATTAGCAAAACTTGCAAAAAAAGATTATAAATTTAAAATAGATAAAACTAAAAAACTAAATGAACAAAAAATCCGACCAGAAACAAAACAATTATTATCAGCAATATTTATAAAATATTGTTGTAGGAAAGAAGACGGAGAAGAAATATTAATTGCTTGTAAAGAAAATGACATGAAGGTAGAACAAGAAAAAAGAGAAAAATACAACCCTGATACAATATTCGAGAAAAAAGAAGAAAATAAAGATTGCTTTAAACTAGTTGTAATTCAAAAAGTACCATGGTATAAAAAAATAATAAGATCAATAGGAAGAATATTTGGAATTGAATAATAAAAAAAGATGTACGAAATTAAGCTTGATTTTGTACATCTTTTTTAGTATATAATTGAAAAAATATGGGAACAATTTGAGTAGACTATAAAAAAGGAAGAAAGAATTTGAGAAAATATAAAAAAGAAAATAAAAGAAAACATATATTAAGTAAATTAATATTTCAAACTTTGGGAATATTTGTAATTGCAACAATAAGTATTGTACTATATGACATGTACATAAATATAAATGTCGAAAACGAATTATATGAAACAGAAAAAATATCACAAGAAATAAGTACTGAAAATACAGAAGATATAAGTACAATGCTGGAAAATGTTTCAAAAAGTGTAGTCCGGTATTTCAAAAATAGAAGCAAGTGATACATCTATATTTAATATAGATTCAGAAAAAACATTGTCATTAGGAAGCGGAATTATTGTATCAGAAAATGGATATATATTAACAAATGAACATGTAAGCGGTGGAAAATATAGTAAATGCTATGTAACACTAGAAAATCGGAGAAGAATATCAAGGAACAGTAATATGGGCCGACTCCGACATTGACTTAAGCATAGTGAGAATAGAAAAGACACGGACTAACACCTGTAACATTAGGAGATTCAGACAAAATAAGAATTGGAAAAGTAGTATATGCAATTGGAAATCCAATAGGAGTAGAGTTCCAAAGAACAGTAACATCAGGAATTATAAGTGCAGTAGATAGAACAATAAAAATAAGTGAAGATGAAGATGTATCATATATGGAAGACCTTATACAAACAGATGCAGGAATAAATAGCGGAAATAGTGGAGGACCACTAGTAACAGAAGAACGGAGAAGTAATAGGGATAAATTCTGTAAAAATAGAAAACGCAGAAGGAATTGGATTTGCAATACCAATAAACCTTGTAAAACCAATAATAGAAAAAGTAGAAGAAACAGGAGAATTTGTTGAAGCCTCAATAGGAATATATGCATATGATAAAGAAGTGATTCAATATTTAGAGGAAGACTTAGAATTTGATACAGGAATATATGTAGTGTCAATAAATAAAACAGGTGCAGCCTATGGAAAAGGACTACTTGTGGGAGATATAATTTCAAAAATAGATGATGTATCATTAAATAAAATGAACGACTTAAGAGAATATATTTATACGAAAAATGTAGGAGATGAAGTGGTACTAACAGTAGAAAGAAATGGAAAGACATTTGAAATAACAATAAAGCTAGGGAAAAAATAAAGACTAACAAACTTGTAAAGATTGTTAGTCTTTATAAATATTTAACTTTTTAAACCATAAAGGTCTCCTTCAATACAAAGCCTTGCTCTTACAACAGTCTTTTCATCAGACTTTAAAGCATTTTCAATAAATTCTGGATGCTCGATTAAAAAATTCCTCATAGTGCCGTCAGGATCTTCATAAAATTTATTTAGCATTACACATTGTTCTTCTGTAATAATGCCTAAAGATAAAGCTTTTTTAAACATATCTGGTGCAATTTGTAGAAGAGAGTGAGCTTCAATACCTAAATCTTTAAGTCTATCATTTCCACCTTGCATCCTATCAACAACAACTACACTCCATACTATTTCAGCATTTAATGCTTGAACTGCTGGAATCCAAGCACGTACGTAACTAGAAGCAGCAGTAACAAGATCTGCAATATGTAAAACTTTTTTTCCGTCTAAATTTGTTTTTAGTGAAGTTTCCTCAAAATCAGGAGTACTTACAACTGTAGTTAAATCCTTAAATATAGTAATATGAGGTTTGCCTAAAAGATATGCAACTAAGTTAGAGAAAAACCAGTCTCTTCTTTCTCCACCAGAAACATAATCAATTTCATCAACCTTAATATGAGTATTAATAAATGAAATCATTTCATCAATAACTTCTTTATAAATATTATTAGTATTATATTGAGTAAGAACTCTATCAAGAATTTTCTTTGGTAATTCTAATTTGTTATCTTTTTCTACATCTATGTAGTTTAGAAATTCAACAGCACTTTCTTCACTTCCATAAAGAAAATGAGTATTAATAAAGTATGGACCAATTTTTCCGAGAAGTATACCAAAAAGGCTTATTATCAGAGCAAACTTTAAATGCATTTGTTTTAAATAAATATGAAACTAAATTACTCATATTTAACCTCCAATTTTTTTATAATTAAATTATTACCTATATAATAATTTAAAAAAAATACAAAGTCAAGAAAAATAGCTAAAGTTCACTAAAATAACATCAAAAAAGCTCATAAATTGCCACTTGAAAAGTAGGTAAAAAAATGATATGATAACAAAAATTATATATGGAGGTTAGCATATGAGTACATTATTAAAAAATGGGACAGTATTAGACTACGCAAGTAAAACTAATGAAAAACTAGACATTCTTATAAAAGACGGAAAAATAGTAAAAATTGAAAAAAACATAACTGAAAATGCGGACAAAGTGGTAGACTGTACAAACTTATATATAATGCCAGGGATGATAGATATACATTGCCACTTAAGAGAACCAGGTTTTGAACATAAAGAAACAATAGAAACAGGGGCAAAAAGTGCAGTCAAAGGAGGATTTACAACCATATGTCCAATGCCTAACACGAAGCCAACTCCAGATAATGTAGAAGTATTAAAACAAATAATAGAAAAAGGAAAACAAGTAAATCTTTGTAATATACTTCCTTATGCTAGCGTAACAAAAGGAGAAAAAGGAGAAGAATTAGTAAATTTTGAAGAACTATTAAAAGCAGGAGCAGTAGGATTTTCCGATGACGGAATGCCAGTAGAAAATGCAAAAATGATAAGAGATGCAATGTTAGAAGTAAATAGAATAGGAAGCTTTTTATCAGAACATTGTGAAGAAAAATCAGTATCAGCAGGAGCTATAAACGCAGGAAAAGTTGCAGAAGACCTTAATGTAGAAGGAGTACTTCCAGAAGCAGAAGAAATTATGGCAGCAAGAGATATAGTTATAGCAGAAACAAATAATTTACATACACATATATGCCATATAAGTACAAAAACATCTGTAAACATGATAAGAGATGCAAAAAAAAGAGGAGTAAAAGTAACATGTGAGACATGCCCTCACTATTATTTCTTCACAGAAGAAGAAGTAAGAAAAAGTGGAACAAATGCAAAAATGAATCCACCATTAAGAACAGAAAAAGATAAAGAAGAAATAATAAAAGGACTACAAGACGGAACAATAGATGCAATAATAACAGACCATGCACCACATACAGAAGAAGAAAAAAATGTAGAACTTTCAAAAGCACCAAATGGAATAATAGGATTTGAAACTGCACTTGCAGCAACAATAACAGCATTAGTAGATAAAGAAAAATTATCATACTTAGATATGGTAAGACTAATGTCTTATTCACCTGCAAAAGTTCTAGGGATAGATAGAGGAGAAATCAAACAAGGTGCAGTTGCAGACTTAACTATCTTTGATCCAGATATAGAGTATGTGTATTCAAAAGAAAGTATAGTATCAAAATCTAAAAACACACCGTTTATAGGGAAAAAATTAAAAGGACAAGTAGCATACACAATTGTAAATGGAAAAATCGTTTATGAAAGATAAATATTAAAGAAAGGTAATAAAGAAAGAATAAATGAACGCAATAGATAGATTAATAGAAAAAATAAAAGAAAAAGATAATCCAACAGTAATAGGATTAGATCCTAGATATGAAGTCATACCAGACTGTATAAAAAGTAAATATGGAGATGATTTAAAAGGAGTAGGAGAAGCTATTGTAGAATTTAATAAAAGTTTAATTGATGCTGTATATGACATTGTTCCAGCAGTAAAACCACAAATAGCTTTTTATGAAATGTATGGACTTTTTGGTATAAAAGCATTTGAAGAAACATGCAAATATGCCAAAGAAAAAGGGATGCTTGTTATAGCAGACATGAAAAGAGGAGATATAGGAAGTACGGCAAAAGCATATTCAAATGCCTCAATAGGAAAAACACAAATAGGAGAAATAAAAAATAGTATATTTGATATAGACTTTGTTACAGTAAACCCATACTTAGGAATAGACGGAATACAGCCATTTATAGACGACTGTATAGAATATGGAAAAGGTATATTTGTACTAGTAAAAACATCAAATAAATCCTCAGGAGATATACAAGACTTAATAACACAAGACGGAGAACCAATATATGTAAAAGTTGCAAAACTAGTAAATAAATGGGGAAAAGACTTAATAGGAAAATATGGATACAGTAGTGTATCATCAGTTGTAGGAGCAACATATCCAAAACAATTAAAAGAATTAAGAGAAATAATGCCACACTCATATTTCCTAATACCAGGATATGGAGCACAAGGAGGAAAAGCAGAAGATATAGCACTAGGATTCGATAAACAAGGATTACGGTGGAATAGTAAATGCTTCAAGAAGCTTAATGTGTGCATATAAATCAGACCTTTGGAAAAATGAATTTGATGCAAAAGAATTTGCAAAAGCAACACGTGCAGAGGCAATTAGGATGAGAGATGAACTAAACAATAATATAAACAAATAAGGAGGGAATCAAATGCCAATACATACTAAATGCGAACTAGTAGAAAAAGAACAATTGAAAAATGATATTTTTAAATTTAGTATAAAATCAGAAGAAATTGCAAACACAGCAAAAGCTCGGACAATTCATCGAAATAAGAGTTTCAAATGAAATAGAGCCACTACTTAGAAGACCAATAAGTATATATAATATAGAAAAAGATATAGTAGAATTCATATTTCAAGTAAAAGGAAAAGGAACAGAAATCCTTTCAACTAAAAAAGTTGGAGAAACAATAGATGTCTTAGGACCTTTGGGACAAGGAACCTTTAAATATGAAAACAAGAAAAATATTGCAATAATAGGAGGAGGAATAGGAATATTCCCATTATATGAACTTGCAAAAGAGGCAAAGAAAACAGCTAAAATAAATATGTATTTAGGATTTAGAAGTAAGGATTTTGTTGTACTAGAAGAAGAATATAAGAAAATATCAGATAAATTTACACTTACAACAGATGACGGAACATATAAGGAAAAAGGTTTTGCAATAAATTTTCTAGAAAAAGACTTAAAAGAAGGAAATATAGATGCAATATATGCATGTGGACCATTACCAATGCTAAAAGCAGTACAAAAATTAGCAAAAGAAACAGGTATACCATGTCAAATATCACTAGAAGAAAGAATGGGATGTGGTATAGGAGTTTGCTTAGGATGTGCTGTAAAAGTAAATGCTGGAGAAGATATTATATATACCCATGTATGTAAGGCAGGACCAGTATTTGATTCAAATGTAGTAGAAATATAAATTTATATGGGAGGAAAAGTAAATGAATACAGAAGTAAATTTAGCTGGAATAAAAATGAAAAATCCAGTAACAGTCGCATCAGGTACATTTGGATATGGTAGAGAATTTAGTGAATTTATAGACTTAAATAAACTAGGAGGAATTATAACAAAAGGAACATCACTAAAACCAAGACCAGGAAATAAACCACCAAGAATTTGTGAAACAACTGCAGGAATGCTTAACTCGATAGGACTTCAAAATCCAGGTGTTGAATATTTTATAGAAAACGATTTACCATGGTTAAGAAAATTTGACACAAAAGTAATAGTAAACGCATGCGGAAGCACAATTGAGGAATATGTTGAACTTGCAAAAGTACTAAATAAAATAGATATAGACGGAGTTGAACTTAACCTCTCTTGCCCAAACGTAAAAGCAGGTTGTATGGCATTTGGAACATCTTATGAAGGAGTAAAAGAAGTTACATCTCAAGTAAGAAAAGTATTAGACAAACCACTTATTGTTAAACTAACACCAAATGTAACAGATATAACAGAACCAGCAAGAGGAGCAGAAGATGCAGGAGCAGACGGAGTATCACTAATTAACACATTATTAGGTATGAGTATTGATATAGAAAAACAAAAACCAGTACTCGCAAACAACATGGGAGGATTATCAGGACCAGCAGTAAAACCTGTTGCAGTACGTATGGTATATCAAGTTGCACAAGCAGTAAAAATACCAGTATTAGGACTTCGGAGGAATAGTAACAGGAAATGATGTAATAGAATTTATGTTGGCAGGAGCAACTGCAGTATCAATAGGAACAGGAAACTTTATTGAACCAGAAATAAGTATAAAAGCAATAGAAGGTATAAAAGACTATATGAAACGACATAATATAAATCAAATAAATGATATAATCGGAAAAGTGCAAATGAATTAACTTAAAATAAGTTAGGAGAGTGATTAAATGAAATATTTTAAAAAATTATTAGGAGAAAAAATATATTTATCTCCAACAAATTTAGAAGATGTAGAAAAATTTACAGAATGGTTAAACGATTTTGAAATAACAGATTATTTAGGAAGAAGTCATTATTTAATAACATTAGAAAATGAAAGGAAATATTTAGAAGAAACACCACAAAACGAAATCGCATTTGTAATTGTTACAATAAATGAAAGTAGATTAATCGGAAGAATAAGCCTTAAGAATATAGATCACATAAACAAAGAGGCAACTTTAGGAATATTTATAGGAGATAAAGAATTTAGAAATGTTGGATATGGAACAGAAGCAATAAGATTAATATTAGATTATGGTTTTAATTATTTAAACTTAAATAATATAAAACTTGACCTAATGGAATTCAATGAAAAAGCGTTAAAATGTTACAAAAAATGCGGATTCAAAGAATATGGAAGAAGAAGAAAATGTAAATTTGTAAACGGAAAATATTACGACCAAATAGAAATGGATATATTAGCAGAAGAATTTGATGACAGTTATATAAAAAATAAAGAAATATAAAAATGTAAAAAACTAAAAAACATATACTTCTAGCTTTCTTTACAAACAAAACACATAAAAAACACAAAAAAGAAGTAAAATATAGAAAAAATAGAGAAAGGAGAGTATGATTATTTTAATTATCATACAAATAAAAAATGAAAGATAAGATAATATTTTTAGTTATTGGTATCTTGATAGGCGCAATAATCACAACATTAGGATTTTTATTATATACAACAATCATAACACGCGATATTCAAGAACCTGAAATGGGACAAATGAGAGAAGACGGAGGATTACAAGAACAATTAGACGGAGATATGGAAGAACCACCAGAAATTCCAGATGACAGCGAAGGACAATTGGAAAGACCTGACGAAGACAATAATGTAGCATTAGAAGATTCTTAAAATAATAATTAAAAATTAGGAGGTAATGATGAAAAGAAATAGAATTATTCAAATTGCTATCATTATAATATTAATAATAATTTTAGCAGTATTAGTTAAAATTACAATTGATGCAATTAATAATAATCAAGTGCGAAGATTAGGAAATGATGATGCTCCACAAGGAGATTTTGCACAAAATGGAGAAATGCAAACTTCAAGTTCTATTACTTATTCTGCAGTAGAAGAAATAACAGAAGATACAACAATAGAAGGCGGAGAGTATACATCAGAAACAGAAGATGAAAACCCTATTTTAGTAAGTGGTAATATAGATGTAAGTATTTCTAATGTTGAAGTAACAAAAACAGGAGACTCAGAAGGAGGAGATGACACAAGCTTTTACGGTATTAACTCAGCAATTATTGCTAAAGACGGAGCCAATCTGACATTAAGTAACATAAATATAACAACAGATGCAGTAGGAGCTAATGGAGTATTTTCATATGGAGGTTCGGCTACAACTGATAATACTTCAAGTGACGGAACAACAGTTACAATAAGTGATTCAAGCATAACAACAACTAAGGACAATTCAGGAGGAATAATGACAACTGGTGGTGGAACAATGATAGCAAATAATTTAACAATAAATACATCAGGAATATCAAGTGCAGCAATAAGAACAGACAGAGGTGGAGGAGATGTAACAGTAGACGGCGGAACATATACAACGACAGGGGCAGGTTCGCCTACAATTTATTCAACAGCAAATGTAACAGTAAGTAATGCAACATTAAAAGCAACTGTAGCAGAAGGAATTGTGATAGAAGGAAAAAATAGCGTCACAATTAATAACTGTGATTTAGAAGATAGCAATACAAAACTAAATGGATTATCTACAAGCTATAAAAACATTTTCTTATATCAGTCTATGAGTGGAGATGCAGCAGAAGGAGTATCAGAATTTACAGCAAATGATAGTAGAATTATAACAAATAATGGAGATACATTTTATGTAACAAACACAACAGCAATAATAACTTTAAATAACAATACTATTATTAATAATGATAGTGAAGGAAACTTCTTAAGAATAAAAGAAGACTCTTGGGGAACTTCTGGTTCTAATGGAGGAGACGTAACACTAATAATGACAAATCAAGAAGTAACAGGAAATATTGTTGTAGACTCTATATCAACATTGGATATGACATTAGAAACAAACTCATATTATGAAGGAACAATCAATGGAGAAAACACTGCAGAAAGTATTGTATTAAAAATAGATTCATCTTCAACAATAAAACTAACAGGAGACTCTTATGTAACATCTTTAGAAGATGAAGACTCAACTTATAGTAATATTGATTTTAACGGTTACACATTATATGTAAATGGAATAGCAATTAATTAAAAGTAATAAGACTCCTCCAATCAATTGGAGGAGTATTAAATTTTAATTTTCAGAAAGAATAGCACCAAGAACTAAGATTCCTTCATTTTCAGCGTAAATGGTATCGAATTGGGAGATTGGAAGCGGGTTACTACCTAGTCCACATTCAATTGTATAACCAGGAAGATAATAAGTTTGAATAAACCAATCTTTATAACCAGCGTAACTAGAAGAAACAGGTGTATCTTCTAAGTCATATCCACTTACTAGAGCAAACTGTTCTCCAATATAATACGAGGCAGGGGGGAGAAAATCTAAATATCTCCAAAAGATTACTCTGCCTTGAGTATGATAAGAAAGAATAAGGCTGAAATTATGAGCTAATGTAAACCTATATAAAGCAATAGCCTCTGGAGCAACAAGAGGAGCTGAACCAACATAGTCACGAGGAGCAGGAGAAGTAAAACCTTGTTCAAACTTAATTTCCTTAGCCATATCCCAATTAGCAGGGAACTGTAAATTTAAATCCACACCTGTGAGTTTTAAAATATACCAACCACTAAAAATTTGATGAAAAAAATTATGCCCCTTTGTATGGTGCTTATGATGGAGATAAGCTTGTTGGAATTGCACAATTATATGTTTCACAAGAGATGCTTGCAGACTTTAAAAAAGAATTTGGACTTGAAGAATATCAAGTATGTGAATTAGGAGGAAACTTAGTTTTACCAGAATATAGAGGAAATGGCATTACTACAAAACTTCAAACATTAGAATTAAATTTAGCAAAAGAATTAGGATTTGACTATATTATCTCAATGGCACATCCTAATAATATAGGAAGTTGTAAAACACTTGAAAGAGTTGGATTAACATTTGTAAGAGAAACAAGATTATCTAATGGATTTTTAAGAAAGTTATACATGTTAAAATTAAAATAAGTACATGATTAGGAGGCACAAAAATGATAAAAAAATATTTTAGTGATTGGAATAAATTTGAATTAAGTTTTTTAATTTTAGGATTATTAGTTTCAATATTATCGTCAATTATATTTAAAGGGACTATAATTGATACATTATATACATCATCATATTTAATAACAGCTTTGTTAATGGCTAAAGGAAAAGTAGAATGCTATTTTGTGGGATTTGTAGGAGTGTTTTTCTATGGCATTGTTTCATTTAACCAAGGATATTATGGAGAATTACTTATTACTATATTTCTAACATTACCTATAATGGTTATAGGTATTATAAGTTGGTTAAGGCATCAAGATAAAGAAGAAGATGTTGTAATGATTAGTTCTTTGCCTAGAAAAGAAATTATTATTGCTGTATCATCTCAACTTATATTATTTTGGATTTACTATTTTATATTAAAAATATTTGATACAGATTTATTAATAATTAGCAGTTTATCAGTAGTAACGAGTATTTTAGCAACTTATTTCGAAGCTAGAAGAAGTGAATGGAGTTTCTTTTGTTTCATAGCTAATGATATTGTAGTTATTATTTTATGGTTAATACCTATTATAAGTGGTCAAACAGAATTAATATCTGTACTTGTTGGTCCAATATTATTATTAATTAATGATATATATGGTAGTTATAATTGGAAGAAGTTAAAACAGCATCAAGCAGACAAAAAACAAATAATAAGTAAGACTGCGGTTATTAACAGTGATTGAATATAGAAAAAGTACTCTTTAGATATGTCTTTACATCACGCTTACGAAATTTGGGCATTAAAAAATGCTCTCAAAATTCGGAGGGAAATATAGTTTAATTTAATATAAAAATCTTATGGATAAAATAAATTTTTATTTTG
>CAYVWC010000003.1:27700-29681 GCA_964455415.1 uncultured Clostridium sp. | reverse complement strand
ATGGAACTCATACAAGGAAAAACATTAAAAGAAATAATATTAGCTGACGGTGCATTAAGCTGGAAATGGAGCGTAAATGTTGCAATACAAATAGCATCTGCATTAGAAACAGCACATAAAAATAATATAATTCATAGAGATATAAAACCGCATAATATAATAATCACAGAAGACGGAATAGCAAAAGTAACAGACTTTGGAATAGCAAAATCTGTATCAAATTCAACAATAACAGCATTTGGTACAACATTAGGCTCTGTACATTACTTCTCACCAGAACACGCAAGAGGAGGATATACTGATGCAAAATCAGACCTATATTCATTAGGCGTAGTTTTATATGAAATGCTAACAGGAAAAGTACCATTTGATGCAGACACCCCTGTATCTGTTGCATTAAAACATATGCAAGAAGAACCAATAGAACCAATAAAGTTAAACCCAGCAATACCAACAGCAGTAAATAAAATAGTTATGAAAGCAATGATGAAAGATTCAAGCTTTAGATATCAAAACGCAACAGAAATGCTTAAGGACTTAACATTAGCACTAAAAAATCCAGACGGCGATTTTGTAACTGCAGAAATAAAAACAAATGATTTTCCAACACAAGTTATACCTACTATTGAAAAGAAGAGTATTGAAGAAAAAATAAAAGAAAAAGACGAAAATAATGAAAAAAAGAAAAAAGATAACTTCTTTAAAAAACATAGAAACCTTACAATAGCACTAGTATTAATTATACTATTTGCACTAAGTTTAGGAGGAACAATATTAGCATTTAATTTAACCAGATCAAAAGATATACAAGTACCAAACCTAGTGGGAAAAACAATAGAAGAAGTTGAAAGTGAATTAGAAGGAACAAAACTCACATACGAAGTAGTAGAAGAAAAATATGATATTGAAATAGATAGTGGGCTCGTAATTTCACAAAACCCAGAATATCAAGAAAATTACACTATAAAAGAAAATACAACAATTGAATTAGTTGTAAGTTTAGGGCAAAAACTAACAATTGTACCAAAAGTGACAGGTATGACACAAGAAGAAGCTATAGAAGCATTAGATGAAAGCGACTTAGAAGTTGTTATAGTTGAAGAATATAGTAGCAAAGTCGAAGCAGGATATGTTATATCACAAGATGTAGATCCAGAATCAGAAGTTGGAGCAGGATCAACAGTTACAATAACGGTAAGCAAGGGAGTAGAAACATCAACAGTACCAAATGTAATAGGAAAATCAGAAGCAGATGCCAAAGCAGAAATAGAAGAAGCAGGACTTACAGTTAGTGCAACACTTACAGAAGAAGATAAGACAAAAGATAATGGAGTAGTTTTAAAACAAAGTATAGAAGGTGGAACATCTGTAGAAAAAGGTTCAAGTATGACAATAACTGTAAATCAAATAGCAGAAGTAAAATCAGGAACTGCGAAAATCAACTTAAAATCATTAATAGGATATACAACACAATATGAAAATGTGACGAACACAACAACAAATACAATAGATAGAGTTGCGATTGATCCAGATACAGTGGAAGTAAGAGTAACAGTTGATGACGAAACAGTATATAGTAAAAATCATAAAGAAGATGAAACAAGTATTTCAGTACCAATTTCAGGAATTGGAACAGTAACAGTAAAAGTATATGTTGATGATATTTTAAAGGCTACAAAACAAATAAACTTAAATAGTCAAACAAGCATAACATTTGAGTAATGTAAATATAGGAACATCTAAAAAGATGTTCCTTATTTCATGTCAAGAAATAAACTGCCATAAACTATTTGTAATAAAACAAATAATAATACCACAAATAGTAGGGATTACAAAGGAAAGAAAAGTCCATTTAAAACTCTTAGTTTCTTTGAAAATAGTGATTAGAGTGGTACTACAAGGAAAATGAAGCAAAGTAAATATCATAACATTTATTCCAGTAATAAGAGTCCAACCATTGGAAATAAGTATTTCAGCTATT
>CAYVWC010000003.1:25397-27600 GCA_964455415.1 uncultured Clostridium sp. | reverse complement strand
TACATACCGATAAACCAAAAGATTAATTAGAAAATCAGGGAAATGTATGTTATTAAAAAATATAATTAACCAATCTTGTATAATTCCAAAAAAATCGGAAAGAACCTTTGAAGGATAATTAGCTCCTACAATAGTAATCCAAAAAATCAAAGCAAAAAATAAAAGCATTATTGGAATTCCAAACTTTTTTGAAGTTAATATTTTATCTATCTTTTTAGTAGTATTAGAATACTTATTATTAAGTATAGAACAAGCCTTTTTACTAACAGCTTCTGATAAAGAAATAATAGTAGTAATAATATCATCTCTTAAAGAAGACAAACTTAAACCCTCTTCTTTAAGCTCAGATTTAATTTTAAAGAGTTTTTCTTCAAGAATTGGATTATTATCTAGGTCAATGTTTAAATTTGATTTTAAAGCATCATTTATAGAAGAATTTTCATCTAACAATCTTAAAGAAATCCACCTTGAAAGATACCTTTTCTCACTAGGTAAAATAGTATCTATATAACTTTGTATATCTGTAACATACTTTTCTACAATAGAAGGATAATGAACCATATATGTATTAGAAGAAACTGCTTTACCTTTATTAATACAACAATCTAAAGAAACATTTAATAATTCATATAAAGTTTTCTTTTTATTAGCAACAGTGCCGAACAACAGGTACACCAAGCATTTGAGATAATTTATCAAGATTTATATTAATAGATTTCTTTTTAGCTTCATCTAGTAAATTTACACATACAACAACATTTAAACTCATTTCCAAAATCTGAAAAACTAAATTTAAACTTCTTTCTAAACAAGTCGCATCTACTACAACAACTATGCAATCAGACTCTCCGAAACATATATAATTTCTTGCAATTTCTTCCTCTTGAGAATTAGACATTAAAGAATATGTACCAGGAAGATCAACAAGTAAAAATTTATTATTCTTATAAGTACATGTACCACGAGCATTTGAGACAGTTTTACCAGGCCAATTTCCGGTATGCTGGTGCATGCCAGTTAAATTATTAAAAATACTACTTTTGCCAACATTAGGGTTTCCAGCAAGAGCTATTGTATAATCATAATCTATAGATTTAATAAAAATATCATCATCTTTTTTTAGGATATTGCCTGTTGAACTAGAAGTAAGCCCCAATTAAATCACCTCATAAAATCATATTTCTATAGAAATTTTATATCTATTAAAGTAGAAATTTCCTTCCTAATTGCAATCAAAGAACCTCGAATTTTATAAGCAGTAGGATCTCCAGAAGGACTTTTGAAAAAAGGGATTATTACTGTTCCAGGAATAATCCCTAAATCTAATAATCTTCTTCTTAAAGAACCGATTAGTTCTAATTTCTTGCACAATACCAGGTTTATCTATCGGTAAATCATACAAAGTAATCATATCTTATGTGACCCCCAAAATAAAAAAGTTAAATCTCCTATAAATATCTTATACAACAATAGACATAATTGTTACAAGATAAAAAAGATTAGTGATAAAGCGTTGACAAACAGGAAGAAAAAATGTATAATTAATAATACGGTAAAAGGATAATAATTATAGGAGGGGTACTATGCTAGCAAAGTATTGGAAAAAAATAGGGATGCTAATAGTAATAATTGCTTGTCTATTTAATATCGTATCAAAAATAGTTTCAAAGATACCATATATTGACCAATTAACTCAGTCAGCACAGTATGTTTCAAATCAAGAAACCAATCAAGAAGAAAATTAATTTCTATAGATAACATAAAAGAAAGAGGTGAAAGACATAATGAAAGAAGGCTTACATCCAGAATTTACAGATGCAACAATAACATGTGCATGTGGAAACGTAATAAAAACAAAATCAACAAAAAAATCTATGAACGTTGATGTTTGCTCAAACTGTCATCCTTTTTGGACAGGTAATTTAAAACAAAATACAACAGGTGGTAGAGCAGACAAATTCAGAAAAAAATATGGAATTCAATAACAATTTAAAAAAATCTGGGAACTTAGAATATCCAGATTTTTTTATTGGATAATGAAAATAATGTTTTCTTAACCTACACAAAAAAATTTCAAAAAAAGATGACAAAAAGTAATATTTATAGTATAATCACAATATAGATTAAATAAAAGGAGGATTTTTAATGGAAGAAAACGAAAATAAAGAACAAGCAGTAAATAAAGAAGAAATCAAAGAAGAAA
>CAYVWC010000003.1:0-25297 GCA_964455415.1 uncultured Clostridium sp. | reverse complement strand
AAAGAAGAAATCAAAGAAGAAACTGTAAAAACAGCTAAAGAAGTTAAAGAAACAATAAAAAAAGTTGACATTAAAAAAGACGCAAAAGCCACAACAGGGTTTATAACAGAAATGATAAAAAACCCATTAGTAAGATTAAAAGAAATAGCAGAAGATAAAGAAAATAAAGACTTTAAATATGCAATTGTACTTGAAGTTATATGGATGCTAGTACTTGCAATATTAAATTTAGCAACTTATTCATCTATAGATTACTTCTTCGCATATGGATTTACAAGACACTTTTTATCATTAATAAAAGTGACGATAGCACCAATAGTTGGAATAATTGTTATGTCTTTAATAATATTTACAATGAATAAAAATAATAAAAAATCATTTGTAACAATTCTAACATCAATAACTGCAGCAAAAATTCCAGTAATAGTAGCAAATACATTAGGACTATTAAAATTAATAAGTTCTAGCATATCAAAACTATTAACTCCAGTTTCAGCTTTTTGTTCAGCAATAAGCATAGTATTTACTTTCTTTGCAATAAAGGCACTATTTGGAGAAGAAAATAACTCTAAATTCCTAAAAACATTTATAATAATTCAAGCAATATACTATGTTGCATATTTGATAATATCTTATTTAGAAATATATATTTAAAGAAAAAAACAAAAAAATCTTCACTTTCAAAGTGAAGATTTTTTTGCCTTAAACTATAAACTATTTTGAAGACTTATCTTTTACTTCCTTAAGTACTTCAGATGCAGCACCAAGTCCTGATAGAGCACCAGTTGCTTCAAAAGGAATAAATACCTTATTTGCATTTCCGCCTGCAATTTCTTTTAAAGCTTCTAATGATTTTAATTGAACTAGTTTATCATCTGGAGCAGATTTCTTAATTGCAGAATAAACCATTTCAACTTCTTTGGCTTTAGCTTCTGCTACTCTTTTAATAGCTTCAGCTTCACCGACTGCACGTCTGATTTTAGCTTCCTTATCAGCTTCAGCTGCAAGAATAGAAGCTTCTTTTTGACCCTCTGCTATAGTAATCGCTGATTGTCTTTCTCCTTCAGCTTGAAGAATAGCAGCCCTTTTATTTCTTTCTGCATTCATCTGTTTCTCCATAGCATCACGGATATCTGCAGGAGGGGTAATATCTTTAATTTCTACTCTGTCTACTCTACAACCCCATTGATCTGTGGCTTCATCAAGAATAAGTCTTAATTGGTCATTAATCATATCTCTTGAACTGAAAGTTTGATCTAAATCCATTTTACCAACAATATCACGAATTGTTGTGATTGCTAAATACTCAATACCCTTTCTTAAAGATTGAATTTCATAAACAGCTTTTGCTGGGTCTGTAATTTTATAGAAAACTACAGTATCTATAGTTATTGTAACATTATCTTTTGTAATAACGCCTTGAGGTGGAATATCCATTGTTTGTTGTTTTAAACTAACAACAGAACGAACATGATCGAAAAAAGGAATAATAATTGTAAGACCAGCATCAGCAATCTTATGATATTTTCCTAATCTTTCAATAATGTAAACCTCAGCTTGTTTAACGATTTTAATTGATTTAAAAGCAATTATAAGAATAATTACTAAAAATACTATTAAAAACCACATAAAATTTCCTCCTTTTAGATTATATAAAACAAAACATTAAAAACTATAACTTAGAAACAATGGCCTTAACACCGTCTATTGCTTCAACTCTAACAATATCTCCTTCGTTAAAAACATCTTCATCTTTAGAAATAGCAGTCCAAATTTCAGAGCCAACTTTTACCTGACCAATCTTTGAGATTTCATCAAAAGATTTTGTAACTGTAGCTTCTTTTCCAATTATAGAATAAGCATTAGTTATCATAGTAGGCTCATTTTTTGTAACAAATTTTTCAATAAGAGGTCTTGTGAGGAATAGAAGTATAGCAGAAAGAATTACGAAAACAGTCATTTGAATTACTAAGTTCGCTGTAAACAAGCTAACAACACAAGTAACAAGTGCAGCAATTCCTAACCAAAAAATCATAAAACCGACTGTTGCAATTTCAGCTACGAAAAAAACACCTGCTGCTATCAACCAAATATACCACATAAAACCACTCCTTTCACTACGATATTAATTATACTATAAATTTTGGAAAAAATAAAGTATTATATAGAAAATTCTACATAATACCTCATTTTTTTAATCATCCTCGTATAATTCTTCAATATACTCATTACTTGAAAAAGCAATAATAGTTCTAAATAGAATAGGGATAAACAAAAGTCCTAATCCAAATAAGAAACCATGTCCAAATCTTTTAGCAAGTTCAAATCTACCGATAATTGCTACTGCGGCAAGCATTAGCCAACCAAGAATTGGTATAAAAACAAGTAAAAGTAACCAAGGAGATAAACCGCAAATCTTCAAATGAAGCACATCTCTGTATATAGGGATAATTGTAGCAAACTTAGGCTTTCCAGCTTTATTAAATATAATGCTAGTGATAAATATTGAATATATAGCTACAAAAATCAAAACAACAAAAGCAAGACGTACATAAAAATTTGAGAAAAGCAACTTATAAACAATATTAATCTTAGTTTGCAAAGAAGTTTCATTTATAACAGAAGTTAAAATATCAGTTAAAGAAGCTCCATTTTTATACATAGTCAAAAGCTCATCTAAATCTAAATCATTTTGAATAATATCTATTACAGCATCTGCATCGAAAGTTCTAAGTAATGTTTCAGAAGCAGACAATGCTTCACTACTTATACCTGCATCAGTCAGAAGTTCTGAGTTGTCTTTAATCAAATTGGCAAGTTCTTCATTTGATATAACATCAGAAACTTGATTATACAAACTGATGACCTCATTAATACTTATATCATTTACATCAATAGAATTCAGATTTCCAGAAGCAATTTCAGACTTATCAATATCATTAATAATACTAGATGAATCTAAACTATTAGTATCTATATTTTCTAACACATCTTTTAGATCATCAATTTTACTTTCATCAATGCTATTTAAATCAAGATTATTTAGATTAATATTATTAAGTATAGAAGACATAGCGAAAGTTGAAACTGTACTAAGTAAAATAAAAACAATTATCATAAAAGAAGTTACTATAAAATATTTTTTCAAAATAAATCACCCCTAATAAATATATTAATATTCTAATATATAAATACATATAAGTCAATTTCTGATATTGAAAAAAATAATTTAATATGTTAAAATTTATAAGAAATTATGTAATGCAAGGAGACAAAGAAAAGTGAAAATAATATATGCGACTACAAATGAAGGTAAAATAAATGAAGTAAAAGAAATAATAGACTATAATCATTATGACATAGAGCTTATAGATTTAAGAGATATTGGATTTAATGAAGAAATAGACGAAAATGGAGAAACATTTGAAGAAAATTCTTTAATAAAAGCAAAAGCTGTAAAAGAGTTCTGCCAAAAGAATAATATAAGAGGAATCGTAGTTGCAGATGATGCAGGCTTAATGGTAGATGCTCTAAATGGAAGACCAGGAGTACATACAGCAAGATATGCAGGAAACCATGCACCACAAGATGTTGTACTCAACAAATTATTAGATGAAATGAAAAATATAAAAGATGAGGATAGAACAGCAAAATTTGTTTGTGTATTAACAGCAATTCTTGAAAATGGAGAAAAAATAGTATGTAGAGGAGAAACAAAAGGAAAGATTGCAAAAGAAAAAGGAACAATGGGGAAATTAACATTTGGACCAGTATTAATACCAGACGGATTTAATAAAGTAATGAACGACTTAACAGAAGAAGAACTAGGAGAAACACATAGACCAAAAGCTTGGAGAGAACTTTTAAATAAAATAGGAGAAATAAGATGATTATAAAAAATATTGTAGGACATTTTAAGACTATAACAAGGCATAAATGGGAAGTATTTAAACTTTCTATAAAAGCAGGAATACCAATTAGAGGACTATTACATGATTTATCTAAATATTCATATATAGAGTTTTCTGAATCAGTAAAATATTATCAAAATGGAAAAAGAAGTCCCATACCTGTCGCGAGAGAAGAAAAAGGATATTCAGAAGCATGGCTTCATCATAAGGGGAGAAACAAGCATCATATTGAGTACTGGTATGATACAGATGCAAAAGAACCACCAGTAATTCCATTTAAGTATAGTGTAGAAATGGTGTGTGATAAATTAGCAGCAGGAATTGTGTATCAAGGTAAAAATTGGACTAAAGAATTTGAACTAGAATACTGGAATACAAAAGAAAGAGACAAAGAAATAATAAATGAAAAAATGAGAGATTTTCTTACAGAAGTTTTTACTCAAGTAAGTATAGACGGAATAGATAAAACAATTTCTAAAAAAAATCTTAGAAAAATATATGACAAATATGTAAATCAAAAAGAAGAAAAATGACATAATCTTGCCATTTTTCTTTTTTCTATTTAATTATACAAATTACGCTCATACAAATCTTCAATATATACGTCTTTGTCACCAGAGCCGTCTACAAAACCAACTTTAGCAATATTATCATTTAACTCTTGGATCCAAACAGGTTTGTCCTCATAAAAAACATCACACTTTTCTTTATTTCTCAAAATTTCATGAATTCTTTGAATATTCATATTAACCTCCAATCAAGCTAATAAATAGCTAGCAAAAAAATTCCTCAAAAGAAGTATATACAAAATTAAAACAAAATATAACTTTGGATGAATAATTTTTTTATTTTGACAAATAATAGAGTTAAAGTAAATAACGAATAAATAATTTTTTAAAATAATTAAGAAATTATAATATTCGGATAAATTATTATCTAAAGGATAAAAGATAAAGGAGGAATAACTTTGAAAGCAACAGGTGTAGTTAGAAGAATAGATGATTTAGGAAGAATAGTAATTCCAAAAGAAATAAGAAAGGTACTTCGTATAAAAGAAGGAGACCCGTTAGAAATATTTACTGATAAAGAAGGCGAGGTAATACTGAAAAAATATTCTCCAATAGGGGAACTTTCGGAATTTGCTAGCGGATATGCAGAAACTTTATCTAAAACAACAGGACATATAGCATGTATTACAGACAAAGATACTGTAATTGCTGTATCAGGTACTTCTAAGAAAGAATTTTTAGAACAAGACTTATCAAAAGAACTAGAACAGTTAATGGATGATAAAGAAGCATATATAAGTAAAGACAACAACGAAGTATCAATACCAGTCATAAAAAATGAAGATAAAGAAAGAAAATTTAATGCACAAGTCGTATATCCAATAATAGCACAAGGAGATGTAATTGGAAGTGTAATATTACTATCAAAGGACTCAAAAACCAAAATGGGAGAAACAGAAGCCAAAATAGTAGAATCAGCAGCAGGATTTTTAGGAAATCAAATGGATATATAGATAAAAGCCTTAAAGTTTTAAAAAACTTTAGGGCTTTTATCTATAATATAGTTGTACAAAATCAAAATTTAATATATAATAATCTAAAATACAAAAAGAGGTTCGTATATGGAATTAAATAAAAATGTACAATATATAAAAGGGGTCGGAGAAAACAGGGCAAAAGTTTTAAACAGACTTCGGAATATATACACTAGAAGACTTAATTACATATTATCCTAGGACTTATGAAGACAGAAGTAAAACAAAAAAGTTAAGAGATGTGCTAGACGGTGAAGAAGTATTAATAAAGGCATATATTGTATCAAAAATGCAAATTATAACAACAAGAAATAGAAAAATGAAAATTTGCAAGATAATCGTAAGAGACGATACAGATGTATGCGAAGTTGTATGGTACAATCAACCATATCTAAAGCAAAATTTTCATTTAGGAGATGAATATAATTTCTTTGGTAAAATTTCAAAAAGAAGTGGGCATATAGAGATGATATCGCCTGTATTTGACAAAGAAGGAGTGAAAAACAACACACGGCAAAATTATTCCTATATATCCGTTAACATATAACATATCTCAAAATCAAATAAGAAAAGTAATAGAAAATGGATTAAACTTAGTTAAAGGAAAACTAGAAGAAACTATGCCAAAATATATTTTAGAAGAATATAAGCTATTAGATATAAATTCAGCTGTAAATAAAATACACTTTCCAGATGATTTTGAAGAATTTGAGAAAGCAAGAACAAGATTGGCATTTGAAGAATTATTAACAATGCAACTATTACTATTAAGTTTGAAAAATAAATATACTAAAAAAGAAAGAGGAATACAATTTGACAAAAATGTAAAAATGTCAGATGTAATAAATATATTACCATTTAATTTGACTAAAGCACAATTAAGAGCACTAGAAGAAATAGACAAGGATATGGAATCAGATAGAATAATGAATAGACTTTTGCAAGGAGATGTAGGATCACGGTAAAACTATAGTTGCAATTATTGCGGCATATAAAGCTGTAAAATCAGGTTACCAAATGGCTATTATGGCACCAACATCAATACTTGCAACACAACATCTAGAAAGTTTCTCAAATATCTTAGAACAATTTGATATAAAATGTGAACTTTTAATAAGTAATATGCCAGCAAAAAAGAAAAAAGAAATAATAGAAAATATAGAAAATGGACAAATAGACGTAATAATAGGAACACACTCAATTCTACAAGAAAACGTAAAATTTAAAAATCTAGGACTTGTAATAACAGACGAGCAACATAGATTTGGAGTAAATCAAAGGAAAATAATCGGAGAAAAAGGAAAAAATGTAGACAAAATAGTAATGACTGCAACTCCAATTCCAAGAACACTTGCGCTTATTCTATATGGAGATTTGGATATATCTGTAATTGATGAATTACCACCAAACAGACAAAAAATAGATACATTTGCAGTAGGACCTTCAATGGAAAGCAGAATTAATAATTTTATAAAAGAACAAATAAAGGAAGGAAGACAAGCATATATAGTATGTCCACTTGTAGAAGAAAATGAAGAAATTGATGCTAAATCCGTATTGGAACTGTTTGAAAATTATAAAAACAAAGTATTTAGTGAATTTAAAGTAGAATATATACATGGGAAATTAAAACAAAAAGAAAAAGACGAAATAATGCAAAAATTTAAAAATGGAGAAATAGACATACTAATATCAACAACAGTTATAGAAGTTGGAGTAAATGTACCAAATGCAAGTATCATGATAATACAAAATGCAGAAAGATTTGGTCTTGCAACACTACATCAATTAAGAGGAAGAGTTGGAAGAGGAGAATATAAATCATACTGCATACTTAAATATCAAGGAAGATCTGATAATATACGAGAAAGGATGAAAGTAATGCAAGAAACTAATGACGGATTTGTTATATCAGAAAAAGACTTAGAATTAAGAGGTGCAGGAGAATTTTTTGGAACAAAACAGCATGGATTACCAGAATTCAAAATTGCCAACCTTTTTGAAGATATAGATATTTTAAAAAAAGTTCAAACTCTATCAATAAAAATACTAGAAGAGGATTCAGATTTACAAAACGGTGAGAATAAATTATTAAGAAAGACAATAGAAAAGAAATTTAATGGAAAGATAGAAATATAAACAAAGTATAAGAAAAATTTAACAAAAATAACTTGATATTTTTTCAATAGTATTGTATGATATTATATGTAAATTTAAAACTACAGGGCGGATTAATAATATTGAAAACATAGCTATTACAAATACAGAATTCGCACAAACCTTGTAAGTACATACTATAAAAATATAATAATAGAAGGGAAGCAAACATGAAAAAAGTAGTAGTTTTTATAATAATAGCGTTAGCAATGATAACTCTTTGTATGAGTCCAGTTTTTGCATCAGAGGAAATATTAAATTCAGAGACAACTAGTGAACTTATACAAATATCAGAAGACCAAAAACAAGAATTAGAAGAGTATATAGAAGATTACGGTTCAGAGACATATGGATTTACGGCATTTATATTAAATAAAATAAGAATTTTTAGTATTCCATTTTGTTTTCTAGGAATAGTAATAAGTGCTATATATCAATATGTAATTGGTATAAGAAAACTTGATGTTCGGTATAAAGGTTTTTACACCATGATAGCTTTTATTACATTATTCGTAATAGCTCAAGTACTACCACTTGTATTTGTTATTGTAATAAAAGGATTCGGAAGGAGTTAACAAATGAAAGTTTTATTTGCGGTTAATAATGAAAATATATCAGAATCTATTATAAAATTGTATCAAAAAGAATACAGAGAAATAATATCTGGTAAAAATGTTTATTATTTTAATGCGATAATCAAAGAATTACAAAGAGATCAAACATATGACAGAGTTGTAATAAGTGAAGACCTAGAACCATATACAAACAACAACTTTGACATAATAGATAAATTCTTATTTGAACAACTAGATAAAATAAGTGATGAAGCTATAGGCACAGGAGGAGAAGACATCCCAATTATTTTTATAGCAGCTGATAGACGTTCAAAATCAGACAACTTATTATCAAAATTATTTTCAATAGGAATATATAACGCATTACTTGGAAGCGACAGAACAATACCAGAAGTTTGCAAATTATTAAATAAGCCACGTACAAAAAAAGAAGCAAAAGTATACTACAAAATAGAAACTGATGAAGTATCTTATCATGCTGAAAGTGAAGATAGTGTAAGCGAAACAGAAATACAAAACATATTAACACACTATAAAAAACTTGGAAAAAACACGGAAAGATATGTAGAAAGTTTTAACAATATTGCCGCACAATATAACGATGCCCAACTTAGAATAATAACTAAATTCCTACCAATAGGAGTAAAAGCAGTACTTGAAGCAGAATCTCCAAAATATCAATCAATTATGACATTTGGAGAAGGAACATATAATAAACCACAAGCTAAAGAAGAAAAGAAAAATGATTTAAAAATAGGATTTATAGAAACTAGTTCAAGCAAAGGAAGACCTACAAAACCAGTTGTTATTCCGTCAGAAGTAGACAAAAATAATGTAAAGAAACTTACAAGAAAACAGGAACAACAACCAATACAAAAAGTAGCTACACCAAAAGCTGTACAACAACAAGAAAAAGTAATCGAGGATGAATTTTCAGACTTACTTAATGAAACAGAAGATAATAAAACAGAAGAACTTGTAAATAAAGTAGAACCTGTAAAAAGAGGAAGAGGTCGTCCAAAAAAACAACCAGAAGTAGCTGTAACTGCAGAAACTGAAACAAAACCAAAAAGAAGAGGAAGACCTAAAAAGCAAGTAGTAGAAGAACAAAATCAATCAGAACAAGAAGATGAGACAAGTATATTACCAGGATTTGATGAAATAGAAGAAAATACTTTACCAGGGTTCGATGACAGCAATGTTGATGAAAACATGCTTCCAGGCTTCGATAATGATGATACTAATTCAGATATAGACCTATACAACCTAGGAGGTCAAAGTAGTATTAGAAATCAAAATACAGGAGCTGAAGAAAACAGAATACAACAAGTAAATTATGGCATGGAAAATACAAACCTTGCAAGATTACTTTCAAGAGATAAAAAAATAGTTGCTTTTGTTGGAACTTCAAAAGCTGGAACATCTTTTTTAATAAATAATATTGCAGATTTACTTTCAAAATCAGGAATAAATACAGCAATACTAGATGTTACATCTAACAGAAATTCATATTATATATACACAAGAAATGAAGAAAGTTTAAGAAGGAAAGCACTTAATTGTTTAGAAAGCTTAGAACAAAATATAGTTGATGGTATAGAAGTAAGTAGAAACTTAACAGTATTCACATCAGTACCAGGAAAGAAAGTAGAAGTCAATAGTGTAGAAGCAGTTATGTCAGCATTAGTAAAGAAATTCTCGTTAGTATTAATAGATTGCGACTTCCAAACACCACATGAATATTTTGAAATAGCACAAGAAATATATTTAGTACAGAGTATGGATATACTAACAATACAACCATTAACATCATTTTTAAGAGATTTGCAATCAAATAATAGTTTAGACTCATCAAAACTTAAAGTCGTAATAAATAAGGCTATGAAAGTAAGAGGATTAAATGCAAGTGCTATTATAGGAGGAATATCTTGCTATAATGATCCCGAAATGTCATATATGAGGAATTTGTTTGATAAAGATAAAATACCAGCTATTACAATATCATTTGACGGAGAAGTATTAGCAAAATATTTATCGGGCATGGTAGATTGTATTGTAACAACAAATGGATATTCAAAACCATTTATGGCAGAACTAAAAAAACTTGTTGATATGGTGTATCCTTTGATTAACAATAGATTTAAACCAGATTATACAAAAAATAACAAATTTGCCAATAGAAACAATGAACAGGAAGAACAACAAAATAACTTTTCAAATACAATAAATAACACTTTAGATAGGATGAAAAGACAATTCAAATAAAATTGACATTTGAGGAAGGGGAAAACAATGGTAGCTGTCATAATAGCAATATTGGTAGCAATAGTAATCGCTTTACTTGTATACAACATAATAATAAATGGAAGAATAAAAACATTTAAAGACATAAATCAAAAAGTCACTAGTTTAAATGTATTACAAGATTTTATGAGTACTGTTGGCGATACTATGTCAGTAGATGAAAAAATAATAAAGATAAATGATATATTAATAGAACAATATTCTATAAAATACTCCACAATAGTAGTTTTTGACGGAGCAGAATATGTAGTAAAAGCATCTAACGTAGACCAAAAACACTGGGACACACTAAGAAGTTTGCAAAATGAAGAAATATTCAAAGACAGTATAACAACGGCTAAACCTAAATATGTAACTGTCAATAATGAAGCAGAAAGACTTCCATATCAAAAAATGGAATTTGGAAGGGCGAAATCAGCAATGTTCTTTCCACTATATATTGATAATGTATATATTGGATACTGGATTATAGAAAGTGGTAGAATGCATGCATTTGAAAACATAGATACAACTATCTTAGAAGTAGTAAAAGAAAATATAATATCAGTATTTAAAATTGTATCTTATCAAAATATTATAGAAAGCCTAAAAAGAAAAGACTTATATTCAGATTTACAAACTTCAGAGTATTTATATGAAGAAGGTAGAAGAATAATAGATAAGTATACAAAATCAACAATATGTATGTTTAAAATTACAAATCTTGAAGCAACTAATGCTAAAGTAAACAGAGACACTGGAAATCAGATGATTATTGACATTTGTGACTATATAAAAGAAAAATTATCTGATGAATATTTATTTGTCAGATATATGGGGCCTAAATTTGTAATAGCATTTTCAGGAATAGAAATAGAAGGTGTAGCAGAGTTTTTAAATGATTTAAAAAAAGAAGTAGAAGAATTAGAAGTAGAAGATGTAATTGCAGCAGAAGAAAATGAAAAATCAACAAAAGCTAAAAAGAAAAAAGTTGTAATAACAAACCCAAAATTGAACTTTGTATTAACCACATATTATAAAGGAACAGCACTAGAAATAGTACTAAAAAAACTTGAGGAATATCTTGACACTGCAAACGCAGATGAAAATGATATAAATAAAATTTAATAAATATTTTTAGGAGGTAAAAAGCATGGATTTTGATAAAACTATGAATTTTAAAGTAGAAAATGAAAACAATGTAAAATACAAAGAGGTATTAAAGGAAGTTTATAGAGCACTTGATGAAAAAGGATATAACCCAGTAAACCAAATAGTGGGATATATACTATCAGGAGATCCAACATATATAACAAGTCATAATGATGCAAGAAATATAATTAGAAAAGTTGAAAGAGATGAATTACTAGAAAAAATGGTAAAATCTTATATTGGACTAGAAGAATAATATGAGAAGTTTAGGTATAGATTATGGAGATTCAAGAGTAGGAATTGCAATTTCAGATGAACTAAATATAACAGCACAAGGGTTGGAGACAATACATCATAATGGAAATGACAAAATAGTTTTAAAAAGACTTGAAGAATTAACTAAAACTTATAATATTTCCACCTTTGTAATTGGTATGCCAATAAATATGGACGGAACAGAAGGGGGAAGAGTTGAAATTACGAAAAAATTTATACATAAATTAAAATGTAAGTTTAATAATATTAATATTGAAACAGTAGATGAAAGACTAACAACAGTTTCTGCACACAGAACTATGAATTTCCTAAATGTTGCAAATAAAGAAAAAAGAAATATAGTAGACACAATATCTGCAGTCTATATACTTGAAATTTATATGAATAAGTCATCAAAATTGTAGAAATACAATAAAAATAAATAAAAAAACCTGAAAGGAGAATATTAATAATGGATGAAGAATTAGATAATATCATCGTATTAAATGATGAGGAAGGTAATGAAGTAAATTTTGAATTTTTAGATTTGATTGAACTAGATGGTGAAGAATATGTAATATTATTACCAACAGATGAAGACGAAGATGAACCAGGAGAAGTAGTTATATTACAAGTTGAAGACACAGATTCAGAAGATGAAGAATCTTATATAAGTGTAGAAGATGAAACAGTACTTAATAGAGTTTTTGAAATCTTCAAAGAAAAATTTAGAGATGAATTTGACTTCATAGATGAAGACTAATTTATACTAAAATAGGAAGTATTTTTAAAATACTTCCTATTTTAGTATGTAATTAATTTTGTAGTATAATCCAAATTAGAATAAGAATCATACTCATATCCCAATGTATAAGTATTTGTTGCCTGAATATCTTTTTCAAGCATAATCAATAACTTTTTATTTCTACAGGTAGTCGTAAAATTCTTCACAGATGTTACTACTTGAAGTTTTTTATTTGTATGACAAATTTCAGAAAGCAATCTTTCTCCCTTTGAGTTAAAACCTAAAACCCTCACATATGGCTCTATTCTCTTTGAAGTTTCCATATCTTCCTTTGTAAAACCTAAAAGAGCATAAAGCAAAATTCTATAAATTCTAGTTTGAGCATATCTTTTTGATTTTACTAAATTCATAAATTCACTTAAAGTGTTACAAGAATTTGCAGCAGTCTTAATAAGATTTTCTAAACCTTCATTAACATCAGGAAGATTTGCAATTTCAGCAACAGTCATATTTCTTAAAGTAAACATTATTTCCTTCTCAAATTGTTCAATACCCTTTACATAGTGACCAGACTTTATAGCATCAACTAAAAGATTGTATGAAGCTTTTGGAACAAGTTTATCAATAGCATAAAAATTTCTTTTTTTAACAAGTTCTCTAATAGAAGTTGCACTAGCAAAATTATCTATAATCATTTTACTATTATATCCAGGCCCAACTCGCTTTATTGCAAGAGGTTCAATAGTAGATTTCGTTAAATTTAAAGCTTTTAAATACTCAATAGCCAAAATATTATTAGGAGAAGATAATACATTTGCATATTTTCTAATGTCGTTCAAATACATTAAAAGGGCATTTTCTCTGGCTTTTGGAAAAGAAATTCCCTTAGAGAGTTCATGATTTAAAAGAGACTTAAATTCTTCAGGTTCTTCAGTAAGAATATTTGCAAACTCCTTTAATATAGAAATATCATTTAACTCACATCCAAAAGATAAAGTATCAACTATTTTTAGTGAATTAAGAATTTTTACTGCCCCAAATGCAAAATTTTCAGCACTAGAAATACTATATATACATGGAAGTTCTAGAACTAAATCGATACCATTTAAAATAGCCATTTTTGCCTTAGTCCATTTATCAACAATGGAAACATTACCACGTTGAACAAAGTTACCTGAAATTATGGCAATTGAATAATCAGAATTAGTAACTTTTTTAGATTCAACTAAATGATAAAGGTGACCATTATGGAAAGGATTATATTCACCAATTATAGCTAGAACAGTATCCATTATTATCTCCTTTACAATAAAAATATTTACTGATATAATATCATAAAAGTCAAAACATTGCAATTGCTTTTATGTAAATTATGTTAGAAAAAATGGAGGAATTATGAAAAAAGTTGTAATATATACTGACGGAGCCTGCTCAGGAAATCCAGGACCAGGAGGTTGGGGAACAATCTTAATGTATGAAGATATAAAAAAAGAAATATCAGGAGGAAGTAAAGAGACGACTAACAATATAATGGAAATCACAGCTGTAATCGAAGGATTAAAACTCTTAAAATATCCATGTATAGTAGAAATATATAGTGATAGCGCATATGTCGTAAATGCTTTTAATCAAAACTGGATTTCAAACTGGAAAAAAAATGGTTGGAAAAATTCAAAAAAAGAAGATGTAAAAAACAGAGAGCTATGGGAAGAACTAGAAGAACTACTAAAACCACATCAAGTAACATTTATAAAAGTAAAAGGACACAGTGATAATGTATTTAATAATAGGTGTGATGAATTGGCACGAAATGCAATAAAATCGGTTGAAAAATAAATAATAGTTTTAAAATTCATTAGTTCTTAAAAAAGAAAGGAGTGTTAAAATAAATGAGAATTGGTATTGATTTAGGTGGGAGCCATATAGGAATACGGATTAATTCAAGACGGAAAAATATTTAGAAAAATTGAACATAATTTTTCAGAAGAAGAAAAACAAAATATTAAAAATACAATAAAAGAAGTTTTACATAAAGAAATAAAAATAATAACTAATATAGTTGAATTAAATAGTATAGAACTCATAGGAGTATCAGTACCAGGAAGACCAAAAAATGGAATTATTGACCATTCACCTAATCTAAAAGCAAATAGTTTAAACATAGAAGAACTTATAAAAGAGATAGTAGATAAACCAGTTTATCTTAAAAATGACGGAATGTGTGCAGGAATTGCTGAGAAAAAATACGGAAGTCTAAAAGAAAGTAATAATGGAGTATTTTTAGGCGTGGGAACAGGTATAGGCACAGCAGTGTTTATTAATGGAAAACTTGTTGAAGATATAAGAAGTGCAGGACATATGATAATAGAAAGGCATGGCAGAAAATGTAATTGTGGAAAAAATGGTTGCTATGAAGCATATGCCTCAATGAAAGTGTTAAAAACTCAACTTAGAAAAGGATTTGAAAATAAAAGATTATCTAGTAAAGAAATATTAGAACTATTACAAAATCAAGATGAAATGATAAAAGTAGAAGACATAATTCAAGAATACATAGAGTATTTAGCAATTGGAATTTCAAATATGGCAAGAATATGCAGTAGTGATACTGTATGTATTGGAGGAAGTTTTGTATATTATAAAGATATTCTTTTTGATAGATTATTATGTGAATTAGAAAAAATTATGATACCAATGGAAAAAGAAATGACCAAAATAAAAATAGCAACACTTGGAAATGATGCGGGAATAATAGGTGCAACATTAATTACATAATATTACGATTTTTGTACATTTACATTACATTTTTGTTACATTGTTGAAAAAAGTTGCATTATAAAATATAATAAAATCGAGAAAAAAACAAAAGAAATATTGGGGATAAAAGGTTAGGAAATAATTTTATAACCACATTTATGCCTTCAGAAAGGATAAATATAGTTATGGAAACATTTGCCGATTATATCTTAAATGAAAAAGATTTTATAAGGAAAATGGAAATTGTTTATTATTTGCAAAAAAGAACTAACATCTTTTTTGATAATTCAGTTATATTAAAAACAGAAATTGCAAGGTTATTTATAGAACAAATGAATATAGATGTAGACAAAAACCTTGTAATAACGGCATGTCTTCTGTATGCTTGTAAGAAAAACATAGTATCATATGATTTAGAAAAAATTAGAAGGTATGCTGTAGAAGGAGCAGAATACCTTGAAACACTAGGGTTTTCAAAAAGATTTTGCAAAATATGCACAGAAGTTAATAGATACCTAAATAATGAAGACAGAGAAAAAGAAAGTGATATATTAGAATTAGTGGATAATTTTGGAGGACTAGTGTTAGATAGACCAGAAAGAAAGGGATTTCCAATAGATGAAGCAATGAACCTATTAGAAAATAGAAATTTAAAAGGTCTAGGAAATAGATATTTAAAAGAATTTAAGAAATTTATATATTTGAAAGAAGGTGTTGCTGCATGAGCGTACTTGGAAGTTATGAAGTTCACAAATCAGACCATGATTTTAATCCAAATATCATAAGATTAATAGCTTTAGCTAGACTTACTAAAGGTCCCAGAGAATATATAGATTGTATGTATGGAGGAAAAGGGATAGAAGACATAAGAGAAGACAATGCAGGGAAAAGAAACAATAATAGGAGAATAGATTTAGAAAGCGAGAGAGAGGAATTAGAACGCTAAAATGTATGAAATATTTGCAGATTTACATATACATATAGGAAGAACTAAAAATAATAAACCAATCAAAATAACAGCAGCTAGAAGCTTAAATTTTGAAAATATTGCAAAAGAATGTGTAGAAAGAAAAGGCATAAATGTTGCAGGGATAATAGATAGTGCATCACCATACGTAATAGAAGACATAGAAGAATTTCTAAAATCAGGAGATGCAAGAGAATTAACCAATGGAGGAATTATATATAAAGATAAATTATGTATAATTTTGGGTAGTGAAATAGAAACAGCAGAATTAACAGAAGAAGGAAAAACTGGAAGTGCCCATAACTTATGCTATTTTCCATATCTAAAAGATATAAAAAATTTTTCAGAAGAAATGTCATATCATATAAAAAATATTACATTAAGCTCACAAAGAGCAGATATATCAGCATATCAATTAATAGATATTGTAGAGAAACACAATGGAATTCTTATTCCAGCGCATGCGTTTACACCACATAAGAGTTTCTATGGAAATTGTACAAGAAGACTAGAAAGAATTTTTAAAGAAAAATATGAAAAAATACCAGCTATAGAATTGGGGCTAAGCTCAGATACTTTCTTAGCAGACAAAATATCAGAACTAGAGGGAAAAACATTTCTAACCAATTCAGACGCACACTCACTTCCAAAAATAGCCAGAGAATATAACAAAATGTCAGTAGAAGATATTTCATATAAAGAAATAATTAAAGCTATAAAAAACGAAAACGGAAGAAAAATTCTATGCAATTATGGACTAGACCCAAAACTTGGCAAATATCATAGAACATATTGTGAAGTTTGTGAAAAAAGAATAGAAGGGCAGATTCCTGTTACCAAATGTGATACATGTGATAGTAGAAATATTACAATGGGAGTACTAGATAGAATAGAAATAATCAAAGACAAAAATGGGACCAAAAGTCCAGAATTTAGGCCACCATATAAATATCAAATACCATTATCATTTATACCAGGACTTGGAGGAAAAACCATAGAAAAACTATTGAATAACTTTGAAACCGAAATGAACATATTGCACAAACTATCTTTTGATGATATAGAAGCTGTATGTGGACAGAAAATTGCAAAAAATATAATAGATGCAAAAGAAGGAAAACTGCAAATATCAGCAGGTGGTGGAGGCGTATATGGCAAAATAAGAAATAATTAAAAAATAGTTCTAAAATAAGTTGTATTACATAAACATTGATTAAGGAAATTATAAACAAGATGTGAGGTATATGTAATGCAAAACAAAAGAACAAGAAATCTCAGACGCCAGAGAAAAACAAATATAATTCAAACACATGTGATAAATAATTTAAAAAATTATTTTATAATAACTATGATATTTCTAGTACGGAGTTATTCTTGGTGTTTTATTTATAAATAATGTAAGCCAAGCACAAAGTGAAGAAATAAGTAGTTATATTAATGATTTTATAGAAGAAACTAAAGACAATGCAAGTATAGATTATGCTAAGCTCTTTATGAGTTCAATAAATAAAAATCTATTTCTTGCATTATTGTTGTGGTTCGCAGGACTTACAGTAATTGGAATATTCGTAGTATATGGAACAATATGTTTTAAAGGATTTTGTCTAGGATATAGTATATCAAGCGTTATAGCAACATTAGGATTTAAAAATGGTACTATATTTATTCTTTCATCTATACTACTACAAAACATATTATTTATCCCAGCAATATTTGCTATAGCAATTAGTGGAATAAGATTATATAAATCAATAATGAAGGACAAAAGACGCGACAACATAAAACTTGAAATAATCAGACATACATGTTTCTCTGCAATAGTTAGTATACTACTAGTTATAGCCTCTTTTACAGAAACATATGTGTCCTCAAAAATACTTATATCAACTATAAATATTTTGTGAAATTTGAAAAAATCTATTTACAATTTTTAACTAATTTGATATAACATATATATCTTATGTTAATAAAAATATTCAAAAATAGTGAGGAGAAAAAATAATGCAAAAACAAATTAAAAATTTCTTAAACTTTATTGAAAATGATAAGAAAGTATCACAAAACACACTACAATCGTATAGAAGAGATATACTTCAATATGAAAACTATGTGGAAGAAAATAAAATAAACTATTTGAAAGTAGACGAAGAAATAATACGTGGATATTTGAAACATATGAACGATATAGGTAAAAAGAGTTCAACAATATCAAGAAGTTTAGCATCAATAAGATCTTTTTATCAATACTTATTAAGAGTAAAAAAAGTTAAAAGAGATCCAACAGAAGGCATACAATCTCCTAAAATAGAAAAAAGAGTACCGTCAGTACTAACATCACAAGAAGTAGAATTATTACTAGAACAACCTAAAAATGTAGATTTAAAAGGTATAAGAGATAAAGCAATGCTAGAATTTGCATATGCAACAGGGATGAAAGTTACAGAAATCATATCACTAGATATAGATGATGTAAACTTAGAAGAAGGATATGTAACTTGTGAAGGAAAAGAAAGAACAAGAAATATACCTTTAGGATCATTATCACTAGAAGCATTAAAGGATTATATAGAAAATTCAAGAAATATATTAATCAAAGATGAAAAAGTAACAGCACTATTTGTTAATACAAATGGTCAAAGACTTACAAGACAAGGATTTTGGAAAATAGTTAAATATTATAAAGACCAAGCACATATAACAAAAGATATTACACCACATATATTAAGACACTCATTTGCAACACATCTTTTGCAAAACGGAGCAGATTTAAAAGCCATACAAACAATGCTTGGACACTCAGATATATCTTCAACACAGATATATATGCAATTTCAAGATGCAACAATACAAAACATTTATAAAAAAGCTCATCCTCGTGCTTAAAACAAAAAATAAGTATCACTTTGAGCAAGTATTAAAATAAATTTACTCAAAAATTAAATCCGCCATAAGAACACTTAGGGCGGATTTATAAGTATAGTTAGAAAGGAAGAAAATGAAAAGAGAACAAAAAAAGAATATAGAAAAGATAGAAAAAATAATAGAAGAAAAGAAAAAAATTCCTAAAAACGTCAAAGAAAAAATAAATGCTAAAGTATTTGAAAACATGGTGATAATGGCGATAATAATGATTTACTTAGCAGCTCTAAATATAGGGATGACTAATATTCCGACAGATACATACATAATGGATTTGAAAGTATTTTCTATAATACTACTTATTGCTACAATAATTATATTTGAAATAGGCTACAAAAAAGACAATGGAGCAATTTGGATACATGGAGTAGAAGTAATGTGTATAGCAGTATTAACATTATACTTAATATATTTTTATTCAATCTATTATGCAACATATAGTACACTATTAATATCTATAGGAATTGTATTTTTAATTTATTATGCTATAAAAATTATAATAACACAAAAAAGACTAGAAGCACAATATAATAAAAGCCTAACAGATATAGGAGAAATAGTAAAAAATAAAAAATAAAGAGCAAAGACTCAAGAAAGTGGAGGTAAAAATGGAAAAATGTTTATTACTTGGAAATGGTGGAAGGGAAGCGGTTATTGCAGAATATATATCAAAAGGATATAGTCTATATTCTATAATGCCATATAACAACCCTTCAATCTCAGAATATGTACAAGCTTCTGGAGGAAAATTTATTATAGAAGATCCATTTGATAAAGAAATAGTAAAAAAATTCATACAAGAAGAAAAAATAGAAAATTGTGTAATAAGTAGTGACAATCTATTACAAGAAGGATTAATAGATTTAGCAAGAAATCTAGGACTAAAAACATTTGGGCCAACATCAAAAGGAGCAAAAATAGAATGGAGTAAAACATATGCACTAGAAATAGTAGAAAAACTTGCACCAGAAATGATAATAAAAAATTACAATGTAAAAGACATAGAAGAATTAAGAAAAATAATAGACACATACCAAACAGACAACTTTGTAGTAAAACCAGAAGGACTAACAGGAGGAAAAGGAGTAAAAGTTGGAGGTATACATTTTAAAGGAAAAGAAGAAGGATATGAATACGCTAAATCTTGCCTAGAAAAAGCTGGAAACGTCATAATACAAGACAAAGTAGAAGGAAGAGAATTCACAGTTACAGGATTAACTGACGGTAAAAACATCGTAATAACACCAACCACTTTTGACTACCCATACAGATTTGACGAAGACAAAGGACCTGGAACAGGGGGAATGGGCTGTCTCGGCTTTGAAAATGGACTACTTCCATTTTTAACAGAAAAAGACATAGAAGTATGCTCAAAACTAATGAAAGAAACAATAGAATACGTAAATAAAGATAACCTAGAATTTAATGGAGTTATATATGGTGGATTTTTCAAATGCGAAGACGGCATAAAATTTATAGAATTTAATGCCAGATTTGGAGATCCAGAAGCATTAAACATATTAAATGCAATAGAAACACCTTTTACAGAACTATTTAAAAATATACAACAGCAAACATTAAGCGAAGATAACTGTAAATTTAAGAAAATCAATACATTTACAGTCTATATTGTAAGTCCTAACTATGCAATAAGCTCATCAAAAGAACCATGTAAATTTGAATTAAATAGAGAAGCGATAGAAAAACAAGGAGTAAAACTCTACTTTGCAAGCAGTAAACAAATCAAGGGAAACAAGTATGAAAGTGTAGGCAATTCGAGACTACTTGCAGCAGTATATGCTTCATCATCAATGGAAGAAGCAAAAGAAAAAGTATATAAAGCTTTAGAAGGAAATGTTGACGAAATATTAAACTATAGAAAAGACATAGGAAATATGTACGTACACTAATATTTGACTGACTTTCATGTTTGTGATATAATAAAAGTACAACTATATGAAAGGATGATGACACAATGTCAGAGAACAACAAAGTTTTAGAAGCCCTGGAAGCGAGAGCTTTTAAGGAACTGAAGAGCTTCTTCCAAGAAGCGAAAAACTTCTTGGAAAATGCAAAAGACTATTCGGCAGTGAGTGAAGTGTTCTTGCTTCGGATTAAAGCTCTCTTCGAGAGCGGAGCAGGCGTAAGTGAGGCACTAGACCTTTTGCGAAAAGCACAGCAAATCGTAAGTTGCGCTCAGGATTTTCCATCTCCGTCTGAAGTGGCGGAACATATAGAAAGAGGTGGAAAAGCAAAGGAGTTGTTAAACTTCCACAATTCGACAGACTTAGTCGTGTGGAATGTAATGTCTGACCTACTGTACGCCCTGCAAGAGGGGCATACCATGTTTTATTTCTCTGACGGAAGAGAAGAACAGCGATGGGAGATTGCCCTGTTAACAGACAGGGGGTGGCACAAAGTGCCACAAGGATCGGGTGTGTGCGCTTTTGCAATCCGACCCTAAAAAGTCCTTACGGCTGACCAAATTGTTTGGTCAGCCGTTTCCTTTTTTAATATATTTTAAATTTTGTATTGACAATACAAAATTTAAAATATATTATTAGACTATAATATTTAACAAAAGTAAAACTAAAATAGGAGGAATGTGATAAGATGAAAAAAACAAAAATTTTTCTTGCTCTATGTATTAGTATAATATTAGTATTAACACTATTTTTTAATACAAGAGTACTTGCAACAGACATAGAAGAAAATGAGGTTGAAGAAATCTCAGAAGAAACAAGTGAAAACACTGAAGAAGAAAATATAACAGAAGAAAATGAAGAAAGTGAAGAAACATCTGAAGAAGTAGTGGTATATGAAGGCGATTTGTATGTATTATTCAGTGAAGACGCTAACTATAGTAATACAACATATGTAATGGATAAATACGTTGACGGAAATGTATTTATTTTAGGTCAAGATGTTGTGATATCAGGACAAGTAAATGGATCACTATTTGTATTAGCGTCAAACGTAACAATAGAAGAAACGGCATATATAGGATGCCATATCTTTATTTGTGCAGATTCAGTGACTATGTCTGGATTTACTTATGACATGTATGTAGCAACAAGTTATTTTAATTTAACACAAAATGGAATTATATATAGAGATTTAAAACTTGGAGCTGATACAGCATATCTACACGGAAGTGTTGGAAGAGATGTAGATATGGCAGTTGATAATATACTAAGTGTATATGAAGATGCAGATAATTGCCTATATGTAGGTGGAGACCTAAACTATACTTTTAAATCAGAAATAGAAAATTTAGATCAAATAACAGTATATGGAGAAGTAACATATACAGAAAGAACGGATACTGTAGCATCAACTAATAAAATAGATAAATATGTAAGTGACGGACTAGAAAATATTGTATTTACATTAGTTGTATATACATTACTTATTTTCTTAGCACCAAAATTCATAGAAAAATCAAAACAATATGTTTCAACAAAATCTTTACTTGCATTAGCAATAGGACTAATGTTTACAATTGTATTGCCAATATTAGCATTATTACTACTATTTACAATATTAGGAGCTTCTATTGCAATAACAGCAGTAATGATATATGTTGTTATATTAATGATTAACTGTGCAATTGTGACAATAATGATAAATGAATTCATTTCAAGTAAAATTCCAGCAATAGACAAAGCATGGAAGAAAATACTAATGATAATACCAGTAGCATTAGTAATATTCTTATTAAGACAAATTCCTTACGTTGGAGCTGTTATAACAATATTAATATTCTTAGTAGGTGTAGGAACGACAATATTATATCAATTTGACAAAAGAGAAAATAGAGCAACTCTGGAAGAATAATAAAAGCAAATAATGAAAAAGGGTATAGAAAATCTATGCCTTTTTCAAGTTAAACATATATAAGGAGGGAAAGATATTATGGATTATTTAAAAAAATATGAAGAGTGGTGTAACAACCCAGTATTTGATGAAGATACTAGAAAAGAATTATTAAATCTAAAAGGAAATGATAACGAAATAAAAGAAAGATTTTATAAAGATCTAGAATTTGGAACAGCAGGACTAAGAGGAATAATAGGAGCAGGAACTAACAGGATGAACGTATATACAGTAGGAAAAGCAACACAAGGACTTGCAAACTTTATAATAAAAGAAAAAGGACAAAATAAAGGAGTTGCAATAGCATATGACTCAAGACATATGTCAGAAGAATTTAGCGAAATGGCAGCCTTGTGTTTAAATGCAAATGGAATAAAAACATATAGATTTGAATCATTAAGACCAACGCCAGAACTTTCATTTGCAGTAAGAGAGCTTGGATGTATTGCAGGAATAGTCATAACAGCAAGTCACAATCCACCAGAATATAACGGATATAAAGCATATTGGGAAGACGGAGCACAAATTGTACCTCCAAAAGACAAACAAATTATAAATGAAGTTAATGATGTTACAGACTATGCTTCAATAAAAACAATGAAAAGAGAAGAAGCAGAAAAAGCAGGACTATATCATGTAATAGGAAAAGATATAGATGACAGATATATGGAAGAATTAAAAAAACAATCGCTAAATGGTGATATAATAAAAGAAATGTCAGATAAAATGACAATAGTATATACTCCGTTACACGGAACAGGAAATTTACCAGTAAGAAGAATACTAAAAGAACTTGGATTTAAAAATGTATATGTTGTTCCAGAACAAGAACTACCTAATGGAGACTTCCCAACAGTAAGTTATCCTAATCCAGAAGCCCCAGAAGCGTTTGAACTTGCATTAAAGCTCGCAAAAGAGAAAAAAGCAGATGTAGTACTTGCAACAGACCCAGATGCAGACAGACTTGGAGTTTATGCACTAGATCCAAAAACAAATGAATATGTACCATTTACAGGTAATATGTCAGCACTTCTAATCGCAGAATATATATTATCAGAAAAGAAAAAAAGAAACCTAATACCAGAAAACGGAGCGATTATAACAACAATAGTGTCTTCAAATATGACAGCAGCTATAGCAAAAGAGTATAATATCAAACTAATAGAAACACTAACAGGCTTTAAGTATATAGGAGAACAAATAAAATTGTTTGAACAAAACAAATCACATGAGTATTTATTTGGATTTGAAGAAAGTTATGGCTGTTTAGCAGGAACACATGCAAGAGACAAGGACTCAATAGTTGCAGTAATGTTACTTGCGGAAGCAGCAGCATTTTATAAAAAGCAAGGAATAACACTATGGGAACAAATGATAAATATATATGAAAAATATGGCTACTATAGAGAAACACTTGCAACTATGACTTTGAAAGGAATAGAAGGACAAGAAAAAATCAAACAAATAATAGAAAAATTAAGAAACACAACAATAGAAAATGTAGGAAAATTCAAAGTAGAAGAAATAAGAGACTATCAAAAGAAAACTGTACAAAATCTAAAAACTGGAGAAAATGGAGAAACAACACTACCTACTTCAAATGTACTATACTTTGCATTAGAAAATGATGCATGGTGCTGTGTAAGACCTTCAGGAACAGAACCAAAAATAAAATTCTACATGGGAGTTAAAGAAGATTCTATGGAAAAGGCAGATAAAGACCTAGAAGAATTGAAAGAAGCAATGTTAAAAATTTGTGAATAAAATTAACAAAAATGTACCTCCTTAAACTTGATTTTTTTAAAAAAAGTTTAAGGAGGAAATTTTTGAAAAAAAAATAAAAATTTTTCAAAAAAACTATTGACAATTGAATATGAAAAATGTATAATAAAAAAGCTCTGTAAAAGTGGGGCAAAAAGTACATTGAAAAGTAAACAAAAAATCCTTTAAGAAACCAAGCGGAAATACATGCAAATATGTATAAAGTAAAGAAATAATAGTGAGTTAAGAGAACTCAAAAAAAGAATAAAATGGTTTTCGAAGAAGAAACAAGTTATGCAAGGAAGACGAACAAAAATCGACGAAATAGTACGTGTGTACATTGAGGAGATTTTTGAGAAGTCTGACACAGCAGAACGACGTTTATTGTTCGAAAAA
>CAYVWC010000002.1:25860-31776 GCA_964455415.1 uncultured Clostridium sp. | reverse complement strand
ACTTGCCTTAAGTTTTCTTTTTTTAAAAATTATTAGAAAAAACTATTCTTTTTATAATTCTTTTATGATAAAATCATATATATTAATTAATAAAAAGATAGGGGAAATTATTATGGGTAAAAATAAAATAATTGTAATAACAATAATTGCAGTTTTAGTGATAATCACAGTAGGAATTATAATATATATTAACTATCAAAGAAATAAAAACAATCCAGAAGCTGTTTTTAACCAATACATATCATATTTGCAAAACGGAGAATATGAGCAAATGTATCAGCTGTTAACAGACGAAACAAAAGCAAACTATAGTCAAGATGTATTTGTTTCAAGAAATAAAAATATATATAATGGAATAGAAGCAGAAAATATAAAAGTAGAAAACTTGGAAGTAACAGAGGAAACTTCTGATACTGTAATATTGAGTTATGATATGTCACTAGATACAATTGCAGGAAATATCAGTTTTTCTAATCAAGTTAGCCTATCCAAAAATCAAGACGATGAATATAGGATTTCTTGGTCTTCTGAAATAATTTATCCTGATTTAGATGATACAGAAAGAGTAAGAGTAAGCACGACAACTGCCAAAAGAGGTAGTATATATGATAGAAATGGTATACTTCTTGCAGGAGAAGGGACAGTTTCATCTGTTGGCTTAGTTCCTGAAGAAATGAGTAAAAATTCAGAAGAAGATATTGAAAAATTATCTGAATTGTTAGAAATATCAGTAGATAAAATAAACGACCTACTTAGTGCTTCATATGTTCAAGATGATACATTTGTTGCGATAACCAATGTGTCAAAAGATGATTATGACCTAAAAGAAGAACTTTTAGAAATACCAGGAGTTAAAATTACTGATGCAACAGCAAGAGTTTATCCTTATGGAGAAGAACTTGCACACTTAATTGGATATGTTCAAAGTATTACTGAAGAAGAATTAGAAGAATATAGTGATAAGGGGTATACTTCTAGTAGTGTGATTGGTAAAAATGGACTTGAAAAAGTATATGAAGATAGACTAAGAGGAACAGATGGTGCAGAAATTTATATAACAGATAGTCAAGGAAATAGAAATCAAACAATTGCAAAAATAGATGTAGAAAATGGAGAGGATATAAAACTAACTATAGATGTTAGTATTCAAAAATACGTATATGACGAGTTTAAAGATGATAAATCTGCTGTTGTAGTAATGAACCCAAAAACGGGAGAAATCCTTGCAATATGTAGCACTCCTTCTTATGACACAAATGATTTCATATTAGGAATAACTAATAGCAAATGGGAGAGTCTACAAAATGATGAAGATAATCCGTTATATAATAGATACCAAGCAACATATGTACCTGGTTCATCTTTTAAACCAATTATAGGAGCAATAGGACTTACAACTGGCAAATTTGAAGCTGATGAGGATTTTGGAACAAGTGGAACTTCTTGGCAAAAAGATTCTACTTGGGGAACGTATAATATAACAACACTTGCTAGATATAGTGGAAATGCAAATCTAGCAAATGCGTTAATTTATTCTGATAACATATATTTTGCTAAAGCTGCATTAAAAATCGGAAGTGAAACATTAGCTGAACAATTAAACAAAATAGGATTTAATAAACAAATAGATTTTACATTAGCAATGACTGCATCAACTTTTTCAAATTCTGAAACTTTTGAAAGCGAAATACAACTTGCAGATACTGGATATGGTCAAGGGCAACTTTTAGTAAATCCTGTACATATGGCATCTATTTATTCTGCCTTTGTAAATGACGGAGATATGATTAAACCTTATATTGAGTATTCAGAAGAAGCTAAATCAGAAGTATATATAGAAGGAGCATTTAGCAGTGAAGCTGCAAATACAATAAAAGAAGATTTAATACAAGTTGTAGAAAATGAAAATGGAACAGCATATTCTGCAAGAATAAATGGAGTTACACTTGCAGGAAAGACAGGAACAGCTGAAATAAAGGCATCACAAGATGATGATACAGGAACAGAACTTGGCTGGTTTAATGCTTTTATAGCAGATGAAAATAGTTCTAGTCAATATTTAATAATAAGTATGGTAGAAGATGTACAAGATAAAGGTGGAAGCCAATATCTCTTACCAAAAGTAAAAAGTATATTACAAAAAATATTATAAATAAACCACTTTTTACATTGACATTAAAAAATTTTTACTATATAATATATAACAATCTAAAAAGGCATATGATAAATGCTGTATCATATACTAGATAAAAATGAGGGAGATTCCAGAATTTTTATCTAGCTTTTTTAAGCAAGAAAAAATCTAAATGAAAGGAAGCAAATTAAGTATGATTAAAAAATTAATGGAACAAATAAAGGAATATAAAAAAGACACAATATTAGCACCAGTTTTTGTTGCATTAGAAACAATTATGGAAGTTATTATTCCATTTTTAATGGTATATCTAATAGATGACGGAATTAATGTTGGAGATATAGATACAATATACAAAATTGGTGCTTTATTAGTAATCTGTTCAATTGCATCATTAGTATTTGGTGTAATATCTGGAAAGGTTGCTTCAAGAGCATCAGCAGGATTTGCTAAAAATTTAAGAAAAAGTGTATATTATAAAGTTCAAGAATTTTCATTTTCAAATATTGATAAATTTTCGACAGCAAGTCTTATAACAAGACATACAACAGATGTAACAAATGTTCAAATGGCTTTTCAAATGATAATACGTGTTGCTGTAAAAATGCCATTACTTTTAATTTTTTCACTTATAATGGCTTTTATGATAAATGCACAATTATCATTAATATTTTTAATAATGGTACCATTTTTGGGAATAGGATTATATTTAATAGCAACAAAAGCACATCCAATTTTTGAAAAAACTTTTGCAACATATGATAAACTTAATAGTACTGTACAAGAAAATGTAAGTGGAATAAGAGTTGTAAAGTCATATGTAACTGAAGATAAGGAAATTAATAAATTTAATGAAACATCAAAAGAAATATATAATGGTTTTTCAAAAGCAGAAAAACTAGTTGCATTAAATGCACCATTAATGCAATTCACTGTTGATCTTGTGATTTTATTAATATCTTGGATTGGAGGAAAACTAATAATTGGAACAAGTTTAACAACAGGTGAATTAACAAGTTTAATATCTTATGCAATGCAAATATTGACTTCTCTTATGATGTTATCTATGATATTAGTTATGATTATGATATCAAGAGCTTCTGCAGAAAGAATAGTAGAAGTATTAAATGAAGAAAGTGACTTAAAAAATAAAGAAAATCCAATAGAAGAAGTTGAAAATGGTGATATTTCTTTTGAAAATGTAAGTTTTAGCTATGTAGATAATATTAGTAAACTTTGTCTAAAGGATATAAATATTGAAATTAAGTCAGGAGAGACAGTAGGAATAATAGGTGGAACAGGAAGTTCTAAAACAACTCTAGTACAGTTAATTCCAAGATTATTTGATGCAACCACAGGAACAGTAAAAGTTGGGGGCAAAAATGTAAAGGATTATGATTTAACAGCACTAAGAAATCAAGTAGCTATGGTTTTACAAAAAAATGTACTATTTTCTGGAACAATAAAGGAAAACTTACGTTGGGGAGATGAAAATGCTACTGATGAAGAATTAGTAAGAGTTTGTAAGCTTGCACAAGCTGACGAATTTATTACAAGTTTTCCAAATGGATATGATACATATATTGAACAGGGAGGAACAAACGTATCTGGAGGACAAAAACAAAGACTTTGTATAGCAAGAGCCCTTCTAAAAAAACCAAAAATACTTATACTAGATGATTCTACAAGTGCAGTAGATACAAAGACAGATAGTTTAATAAGAAAAGCTTTTAGAGACGAAATACCAAACACAACAAAAATAATTATTGCACAAAGGGTATCTTCTGTTGAAGATGCAGATAAAATAATAGTATTAGATAATGGAAAAATAAATGGAATTGGAACACATGAAGAACTATTAGAAAACAATGAAATTTATAGAGATGTATATACTTCACAAGGAGGTAGTAAAGTTGAATAAAAAAATAGATTTTGATACAATAAAAAGACTTTTTGGATACATGAAGAAAAAATATAAACTTTTACTCGTGCTTGTAGTAATCTGCATTATCATAAATACAATAGCAAATACAGCGGCATCTCTATATTTAGAGACTCTTGTAGATGATTATATAACTCCATTAATTGGGGTTGAAAATGCAGATCTTTCGGCATTTTTACAAGCTGTAATTGTAATGGCTGTAATGTATATTGTTGGAATTATTACAATAACAATTTATACTAGAGTAATGGTAAAAATATCTGAAGGAACTTTAAAAACAATTCGTGATGAAATGTTTGAAAAAATGCAAAGATTACCTATAAAATACTTTGACACTCATACACATGGAGATATAATGAGTCATTATACAAATGATACAGACACATTAAATCAGATGATTTCACAGAGTTTACCTCAAATGTTTGCATCTGTTGTAACAATACTTATTGTATTTGTGGCTATGTTTATTGCCAATGTATATTTAACTTTAGTTGTAGTAGCATCTCTAGCTGTAATGCTACTTATAACAAAGAAAATAGCTGGTAAAAGTTCTAAGTATTTTATAGAGCAACAAGAAGCAGTTGGTAAAGTCAATGGATATATTGAAGAAATGATAAACGGACAGAAAGTTGTGAAAGTTTTCTGTCATGAGGAAAAAGCAAAAGAAGGATTTAATAAAATAAATGAAGAACTTTTTAATGATACATATACTGCAAATAAATATGCAAATATATTAATGCCAGTATTAGTAGCATTAGGAAACTTACAATATGCGTTAGTTGCAATAGTTCGGAGGAATATTAGCAGTAAATGGGGTAGGCAGTATTTCAGTTGGATTAATAGTATCGTTCCTTCAACTTAGCAAAACATTTACAAGACCAATTGGGCAAATTTCTCAACAATTAAATTCTGTAATTATGGCTCTTGCAGGTGGAAAGAGAATATTTGAATTAATGGACGAAGAAAAAGAAGAAGATAATGGATATGTAACACTTGTAAATGCTAAATATGAAGACGGAAAATTACTTGAAACAGAAGAAAGAACAGGACTTTGGGCTTGGAAATATCCTCATCATGACGGAAGACTAGAATATGTTGAGGTAAAAGGTCATATTGAATTATTTGATGTAGATTTTGGATATGAGTCAAATAAAATTATTTTACATGATATAAGTTTATATGCAAAACCAGGTCAAAAAATAGCATTTGTAGGAGCGACTGGAGCAGGAAAAACAACAATAACTAACCTAATAAATCGCTTCTATGATATAGAAGACGGAAAAATAAGATATGACGGCATTAACATAAATAAAATTAAAAAAGATGATTTAAGACGTTCTCTTGGCTTGGTATTACAAGATACAAACCTTTTCACAGGTACAATTAAAGACAATATAAAATATGGTAAAGAAGAGGCAACAGATCAAGAAGTAATGGAAGCAGCAAAACTTGCCAATGCACATGAATTTATTATGAGACTTCCTAATGGATATGATACATACTTAACAGGTGACGGAGCAAGTTTATCACAAGGTCAAAGACAGTTATTATCAATTGCAAGAGCTGCAATAAAGGATCCACCAGTTATGATATTAGATGAAGCAACATCTAGCATTGATACAAGAACAGAAAAGATTGTACAAGACGGAATGGATAAATTAATGCAAGGCAGAACAGTATTTGTTATAGCTCATAGATTATCAACAGTTAGAAATTCAAAAGCAATAATAGTATTAGATCATGGAAGAATTATAGAAAGAGGAGAGCATGACGAATTACTTGCTCAAAAAGGTACATATTATCAATTATATACTGGAGCATTTGAATTAGAATAAGAAAA
>CAYVWC010000002.1:0-25760 GCA_964455415.1 uncultured Clostridium sp. | reverse complement strand
AAGAAAAAATCCGATTTTCCCTATACAATAAAAAATATTTAAGAGTTACTTTGTTTTAATTAGATTATACAAAGTGACTCTTTTGAAATTTACAAGACAAATAAAATTAAAATATTGTTAAAATTTATCGAAATATGTTATAATATAAATATTAATTGTTTTATAGTAAGGGGAACTGATGAAAATATTAATATTATCATGTGGAACTGGAGGAGGTCATAATTCTGCAGCTCTTGCAATAAAGGAAGAACTTGATAGAAGAAATATAGATAACGAATTTAAAGAATATTTAGAGATTATAAATAATAAAGTGAAAAATTATGTGAATAGTCTATATATTAAATCCACTTATAGAAATGGAAAAGTTTTTAAAACTGTGTATAAACTTGGAGAGTTATATAGAAAGACAAAAATAAAATCGCCAATATATGCTCTAAATAGTTTTAGCAAAAGAAAATTATATGAATATATAGAAGAAAATAAATTTGACTATGTTATAACAACTCATCTTTTTGCAGCACAGGCATTAACAACAATAAAAAAACAAAAAGAAGTACATTTTCTAGCAATTGCAACTGACTATGTATGTATTCCTTTTTGGGAAGAAATTAACCCAGACTATTTCATTATACCTAGTGAAGATTTAATGAAAAACTTCACTGATAAAGACATTGATAGTAAAAAATTGATACCACTTGGAATACCTGTGTCTAATAATTTTTCTACAAAATATGACGTAAACAATGAGAGAAAAGAATTAGGATTAGATATAAATAAGAAATATATTTCATTATTAACTGGCAGCATGGGATTTGGGGGCGTGACTAAAGTACTAGAAAAATTACTAAAAACTGCAGATGAAGATGTTAATTTTATTGTATCTTGTGGAAGTAATGAAAAATTACTAAAAACATTAGAAGAAAAAAATTATTCTAATGTTTTAGCAATTCCTTTTACTAAAAATATATACAAGTACATGAGAGCTAGTGATATAATACTAAGTAAGCCAGGCGGACTTACTTCAACAGAAGTTGCAACAATGAATAAACCTCTTATTCATACAATGCCGATACCTGGTTGTGAAAATTATAATGCAAATTATTTTAGCGAAAAAGGTATGTCAATAAAGTGCAATACTATTGACGAAATAGTAGATAATACATATAAATTATTGCAAGATGAAAAATTAAAAAATTCAATAATTAAAAATCAGAAAAAATATATAAATAAAAATTCTTGTAAAAATATTTGTGATTTTTTAATTAGTCAATTCTAAAAGTAGGAGATATAATGTTAGAAAAAGAAGAAGTGATTCAGGAAGACTTAGAAGAACTTGATATGTTTGAATCTTGGAAAACTTTAGAGTTTAACATAGATGATAACTATGAATATGTGCCTAAAAACTTAGCATTTAGGCTTGTTTCTGATACTTTCTATTTTTTGATTGCATATCCTATCTTAAAAGTTTTAACTAAAATCATATATGACTTAAAAATAGAAGGAGAAGAAAATATAAGATATCTAAATCAAGGAGCGATAACAATATCAAACCATGTATTAGTACTAGATTGTGCTATGGTAGGACTAGCATGTGGATTTAGAAAAGAACACTTTACAACTCTTGCAAAAAGTTTTCAAATACCTGTTGTAAGAAGAATTATAAAACTACTAAAAGCTATACCTATTCCAGAGGATATAGATAATAAGAAAAATTTTTTAAAAGCGTTAGATGATCTTTTAAAAGAAGGAGAAATTGTACATTTTTATCCAGAAGCATCACTTGTTTGTTACTGTAAAAGTTTAAGAAAGTTTAAAAATGGAGCTTTTGATATTAGTATTAGGAATAATATTCCAATAGTTCCAATGGTTATTACTTTTAGAGAACCGAAAGGAATAAGAAAAGTATTTAAGAAAAAACAAGATGTAACATTAAAAGTTCTAAGTCCAGTATATCCAGAGGAAATGCAAGTAGATGAATACAGAGAAAAAATATATGATACAATGAAAAATAATATGTAAAAAGTACAAATTAGAAATATGTTTAATTTGTACTTTTTTATGTAAACACATATCTTGACAAGATATGTCAAGTGTGATAATCTAGTATCGAATACTAGATTAGGGAGAGGATAAAATGAGAGAAGAAACTTTTTTTGACTATCCGCTTTTTGATAATGTAAAAGATGTAATATATTATTCTATAGAAAAATACCCAAATAACATAGCATTTAAGATAAAAGAAAAAAATGGGGAAGAAATACAATACAAAGATATAACATATACAAATTTCATAAATGAAGTGAACAATTTTGGGACAGGTTTATTTGAAATGGGATTAAAAGGAAAAAGAGTGGCAATACTTTCAAAAAATAGATATGAGTGGGCCTTAACCTATGTCACACTTTTACTAGGAGGAATAATAGCTGTACCATTAGATAAAGGATTAACAAATATTGAGATAGAAAATTCTATAATAAGAAGTAAAGTAGATGCTATTATATATGAATCAAATTATATAGAAATAATTGAAAAAATAAAAGAGGACGGAAAATCTAAATTAAGCCAATTTATCTGTATGGATAATGTAGATAATATCAAATTTATACGTGATGTAATGCAAACAGGAAAAGAAGCTATAGCAAATGGGAATAATGAATATATAGACTTCAAAATTGACGATAAAGCCCTTGCAACATTAGTATTTACTTCAGGAACTACTGATAAATCTAAAATAGTAATGTTATCACAGTTTAATATTGCAAGAAATATATCAGATATGCAACTTGTAGAAGATTTTAGAAGTGATGACGTAAATCTTGCTTTTTTACCATTTCATCATACATTTGGTTCAACAGGACAATTGATAATGTTAAGTTCAGGAATAACTACAGCTTTTCCTGACGGACTTAGATATATAGCACAAAATTTAAAAGAATATCATGTAACATTTTTTGTTGGAGTACCTCTATTAATAGAAGCAATATATAAAAAACTAAATGAAGAAATAGATAAAAAAGGAAAAACAAAAGCAGTAAAAATCGGAAAAATCCTTACAAAAATATTGCTAAAGTTTGGCATAGATATAAGAAGAAAAGTTTTTAAAGAAATTATAGATGCACTTGGAGGATTACGATTTGTAATAAGTGGTGCAGCTAATTTAGATCCAAAAGTAGAAAAAGGACTTAATGATTTAGGTATTTTAACAGTACAAGGATATGGATTAACAGAAACTTCACCAGTACTTTGCGCTGAAAATTACAAATACAGAAAATACGGTTCAGTTGGTTTCCCAATGAAAAATGTGCAGATAAGAATAGAAGAAAAGAATAGTGAGGGAATAGGTGAAATTGTTGTAAAAGGTCCAAATATAATGCTTGGATATTATGAAGATGAAAAAGCAACAAAAGCAATCTTAAAAGACGGTTGGCTATATACAGGGGACTATGGATATATTGATGATCAAGGGTTTGTATACATAACTGGACGTAAAAAAAATGTAATAGTTCTAAAAAATGGTAAAAAGATTTTCCCAGAAGAAATAGAAGAACATATAAATAAAATTGATTTAGTACAAGAATGCCTTGTCTTTGGACTTCCAAAGGGAGATGATGTACTTCTCTCAGTTAAAGTAAAATATGATGAAGAAGTTGTAAAAGAAAAATATTCAGATTTAAGCAAAGAAGAATTGCAAAAAGTCATATGGGATAAAATAAAAGAAACAAATAAATTAGTTCCAAAATATAAATATGTAAAAAATATGATTTTAACAGATGAAGAATTTGCAAAAACTACGACTAATAAAATAAAAAGATTTGAAGAACTAAGAAAAATGAACTTAGAAGAAAAAAAGAATTAAACGATCTGTCATTAATTTTATTAATGGCAGATATACTTTTTTATTGTAAAAAAAATCATAATAGTATATAATAATAAAAAAATATGAAGAAAAGGAAATGTTATATGAAAAAATTTAAAATTGCTGGTATAAGTATATGGAGAATACTTTCCTATTTTATAATTTATAGTTTTATAGGATATATAATTGAAAGCATTTATGCGTTTGTTGTATATGGCGTAATTGAATCAAGACAAAGCTTTTTATATGGTCCATTTTGTTCAATTTATGGAGTCGGAGCAGTAATAATGATATGTGCATTACAAAATGTAAAAGATAAACCACATAGACTGTTTCTAGGTGGATTTGTAGTAGGAAGTATCACAGAATATATAGTAAGTTTTCTAGGAGAAAAATTACTTAATACTAGGTGGTGGGATTATTCTGATAAATTTTTAAACATAAATGGAAGAATTTCGCTTGTTTACTCAATATTTTGGGGATTACTTGGCTTATATCTATTAAAGATAGTAAATCCAAAAGTTGATTATTTCATTGATTGGATAAAGATAAAACTTAACTATACAGCTCTAAAAGTATTAGTTACATTTGCTACAATATTTCTTTTCTTAAATTGTGTAATTTCAGGTATTGCCTTAGACTTTTATTTAACTAGAGTTACAGTAGAAAATGATCTAGATGTTGCAAATAAAGAAGCTGTAATCGAGAAATATAATTATATTTATAAAGAAAACGAAAAGTTATCAGAAATAATATATAAATTTTGGGGAGACAATAAAATGGTAAAAACATATCCAAATGTAACAATTACACTCAAAAATGGAGAAACTGTCCTTGCTAAAAATTATTTCCCTGATATAACACCATATTTTTACAAATTTGATAGAAATAATTAACATCCTAAAGTACTTGCTAGAAAAATTGAAAAATATATTTTTCAATTTTATTATATATGTTATAATATCTATAAATATTAATAAAAAAGAGGTGACATTATGCAAGCTATAAATATACAAGAAGTAGAAACTGCGATAAATAAATATGGAGATGTAGTATTAACAAAAAATTCCCAAAATAACATAATTGTTTTAAGTGTTGAACAATATAAAGAAAAATTATTGAAAGAAAAGATAGAACAAAAACTATTAAAAGCTGAAAAGCAAATTAAAGAAGGAAAAACAGTTAAAGCAAAAGATGTATTTAAGGAGTTGGAAGAGAAATATGGATTCTAAAGAAGAAATATATGAAATAGAGTTTACAGAAGAAGCAAGAGATGAAATCAGAGAAATTTATGAATATATTTCTAAAAATCTAGTAAATGAAAATGCTGCAAAAAGATTAATGAAAAAGATAAAAAGAAATGTAATGAATTTGGCAGACTTTCCTGAGATATATGCCAAAATAGAAAAGAAAGATAAACTTCAAAGAGAATTCAGAAGAATGATTGTGGATAATTTTGTTATTTTATATACAATAGATGAGAGTAAAAAAACTATTTATATTTCACATATGTATTATGGAAGAAGAAATTACTTATAAATAAATATAAAGGAGATAAAAGTGGAGGAACAATTTTCAAGGGAAGAACTATTAATTGGAAAAGAAAATATAAATAAACTTTTGAATTCTAAAGTTGCTATTTTTGGTATTGGTGGGGTAGGTTCATTTGTATGTGAAGCACTAGCAAGAGCTGGTGTCCGGAAAATTTATATTGGTAGATAATGATACAGTATCTACTTCTAACTTAAATAGACAAATTATCGCACTTAATAGCACAATTGGAAAATACAAGACAGAAGTTATGAAAGAAAGAATACTAGATATAAATAAAAATGCAGAAGTTGTAACACTGGAAAAATTTTTTACATCTGAAACAAACGAAATTTTAGATACTAGTATTGATTATGTAGTAGATGCAATAGATTCAGTTAAATCGAAAATTGATTTGATTGTAAGAGCAAAAGAATTAAATATAAACATAATTTCTTCAATGGGAACAGGAAATAAATTATCTCCAGAAAAATTTGAAATTACAGATATAAGTAAAACATCAGTATGTCCTCTTGCAAAAATTATAAGAAAAGAATTAAAGAAAAGGAATATATATAATGTAAAGGTATTATATTCAAAAGAAGAACCAATTGTTCCAAAAGAAGGAGAGAAAAGAGCAAATGTACCAGGAAGTATATCATTTGTACCTTCTTCTGCTGGATTACTTATTGCAAGTGAAGTTATAAAAGATTTAATAAAAGGAGATGTCTGATAGTTATGAATCTATTTTTAACATTAGCTTTTTTATTCTTTATAGGTAGTGTTCTAGGGTGGATATTGGAACTCTTTTTCAGAAGATTTATATCGAATAAAGCATGGATAAATCCAGGTTTCCTAGTTGGTCCATATTTACCATTATATGGTTTTGGATTATGCACTTTTTATCTATTGTCTCAAATCCAACTAAATGGAATTTTAACAATAATAATAATGGCACTTACTGTTACATTGATTGAGTATATAGCTGGAATTATCTTTATAAAAGGTATGGGAGTAAAACTATGGGACTATTCAGATAGATTAGGAAACATAGACGGACTTATTTGTCCTTTATATACATTACTATGGGCTATACTTGCTGCGTTATATTATTATATAGCAAATCCATACATAATAAATTCTTTAGATTGGTTAGAAAATAATTTGGCTTTTTCATTTGTAATAGGGCTCTTCTTTGGTATTTTTATAATAGACTTTGCATATAGTACTCAACTTGTAGTAAAAATACGCAAATTTGCTAAAGAAAAAGACTTAATAGTAAAATATGAGGAATTTAAGTCAACTATATTTGAACAAGCTAAAAAGAATAAAGAAAAATATTCATTTATATTTGCAATTAGTAATAACATGAAAAAGATAGAAGAACACTTAAATGAATATAAAACGATGCAGTTGGAACGCACAAATGATATAAAGAGAAGTATTCATTTGTTTATTAGGGATAAAGTAAAACAAAAAAATAAGAAAGTAAAAAATTAAAACTTTGGAGGTAGAAATGAAGGCAGTTATTCAGAGAGTAAAACATGCAAGCGTTGAAGTAGAACGGTAAGATAGTAGGAAAGATAGATGAAGGATTACTAGTATTACTTGGGGTTACACATGGAGATACTAAAGAACAAGCAGATTATTTGGCAAAAAAAATATCAAAGTTAAGAATATTTAAAGATGAAAATGATAAGATGAATTTATCTGTTAAAGACATTAATGGAAAAATGCTTGTAGTATCTCAATTTACCGTTTACGCAGATACTTCTGAAGGAAACAGACCAAGTTTTACAAATGCTGCAAAACCTGAACTTGCAAATGAACTTTATGAATATTTTAAAAAGAAATGTGAAGAAACAGGAATAGAAGTTCAATCTGGAGAATTTGGAGCAGACATGAAGGTTAATTTGTTAAATGACGGACCAGTCACCATAATAATAGAAAGGTAAGATTACATGGATTTATATAAAAACAGCTATCCAAAAAAGGGATAGCTGTTTTTTGGCAAAATAAAGGTTATGATTTAGCGATAACTCGCAGTGTGAGATAAAAGACATTACGCTGTCGTGATGTTCTCACGCTGCTTATAATGTTTATTTCGCAAAGATTTTGTTGCATTCGCAAGAGATTCTTTATGTCGACTGTACGAAAGAATCCCTTAACAAAAACAGGGGAACCTTCTTTTAATGAATCTTCCCGTGCTTCTTCAAGCAATATCCTTTTTAGGTAATCGTTTCGAGATTCGCCACGTAAGCGCTGAGAAAAAATGATTTCTATTGTTTTAGTGTTAGACATTATATACCTCCATTTCTCGTGCATACCTCAATTTTGCCTTTTTTGCTGACTGATAGGGAGATTACCCATTTCAGTGAACAATATTATATAACATTATGTAAAATAATGCAACAATAAAAAACATATATTTGAAAATTTTAATAAATTTTACATTGGCAAAACTAATAAGTATATAGTATAATATGGATAAGAATAAATTTAAAAGGGATTTACTATGGTTAAAATTAAAGAGAAAAAAACAATGTCTTATAAAAGAAGATTCCTTCTTCATATAATCCAAATAAAGAGGTATATTGCAATACAAAAAATGCTTAGTAAATACATACAGCATGGAAATACAAATATATATATTCACTCTAGAAATGTTGCATATTTAAGTTATATAATTGCAAGATTTTGTGAAAGAAGATTTAAGATTAAAATAAATTATGATGTTTTAGTTGTTGGAGCGATGTTCCATGATTTCTTCTTATATGACTGGCATAAAACAGAAGGAAGAGAAAAACTTCATGGATTTAGGCACCCTAAAATAGCAAGTGTAAATGCTCAAAAATATTATGGAATTAATGAAGCAGAACAGCTAATTATTGAAACACATATGTGGCCACTTACAATAACAAAATTTCCAAAAACAACAGAAGCAAAAATTGTATGTATTGCAGATAAAATATGCTCTACAAGAGAAACATTTTATAGATTTTAGTACATAAATGATAGATAAGTAATACAATAAATTTGTGTTACTTATCTTTTTTGTTTATGTGTTTTATATAGAAATGTGAAAATTTAGTGAACAATTTTGTAAGGCTATTGACAAAAATAAAATAAGATACTAAAATATTATTTGGTTAAAGTTATAGCGGAGGTGAAAAATGGAAGATAAAAATGTACTTTTTAAAATTAAAAGTTTGGAGAACTTAATTGCCAGAACTTTTATAAAAGGTAAGGAATTAAACAATGATAAATTAGAAAACAAAAAAATAACTATACCAAGTTCTACTCAAATGCAAATATTAGAGTATATATTAGAACATATTGATGAAGATGTTTATCAAAAAGAACTAGAAGATGTACTTAATTTGAGAAGAGCAACAGTTTCTGGAGTGTTACAAACAATGGAAAAAAACAATCTAATAAAAAGGGAAACTGATACAGTAGATACAAGGACAAAAAAGATTGTATTAAATGATGAGGCTAAAAAAATGTTCTTAAGAGGAAAGGTAAAAGTTCAAGAAATAGAGAAAATAGCAATTAAGGGTATATCTTCTGAAGAATTAAATATTTTTATTAATGTAATTGAAAAAATGAAAGATAATATTAATAATCAAAATGAAAACTAAATTTAGAAAGGAAAATATTTTATGTTAAAATTATTTAAAAACTTAGGAAAGAAGGAGTGGCTATTAATACTTGCTTCTTTAGTATTAATAGTTACACAGGTTTGGTTAGATTTAAAAATACCAGATTATATGTCAGAAATAACTACATTAGTTCAAACAGAAGGAAGTGAAATAGCTGAAATCTTAGAAAACGGATTATACATGATAGCTTGTGCCTTAGGAAGTCTAATTGCCGCAGTTTTTACAGGGTATTTAGCAGCAAGTCTATCTTCAAACTTTTCAATGAAAATAAGGAGTAAATTATTTAACAAAGTAGAAAATTTAGCGATGCAAGAAGTGAAAAATTTTTCAACAAGCAGTCTTATTACTAGAACAACAAATGATGTTACTCAAGTAGAAATGCTAATTGCAATTGGACTACAACTACTTATCAAAGCTCCTATAACAGCTGTATGGGCTGTTACAAAAATACTTAATAAAAGCTGGCAATGGAGTGCAATAACTGGTGTAGCTGTAATAATTTTATTAGGCATTATTGGGGCTCTAATTATCATAGTTATGCCAAAATTCAAGATTGTTCAAAAACTAATAGATAAAATTAATGGTGTAACTAGAGAAAACTTAACAGGAATTCGTGTTGTAAGAGCATTTAACGCAGAAGAATATCAAGAAGAAAAATTTGAAAAAATAAATACTGCTCTAACAAACCAACAATTATTTAATCAAAAAGCTTTTGCTATTTTGCAACCAGCAATGTATCTCATAATGTATTTTGTAACACTGTCAATTTACTTCGTTGGAGCTTTTATTATAAATGATGCAATTGGTGCTGACAAACTATCATTGTTTGGTGATATGGTTGTATTTAGCTCATATGCAATGCAAGTAATAATGTCATTTTTAATGCTTGCTATGATATTTATGATCTTACCTCGTGCTGACGTTTCTGCAAGACGTATCAATGAAGTATTAGATACAGAGATAACGATTAAAGACGGAGAAATTACCGGAGATAATGCAAAAGAAAAAGGAACAGTTGAATTTAAAAATGTATCTTTTAAATATCCTGATGCAGATGAATATTTATTAAAAGATATTTCTTTTAAAGCTAATAAAGGAGAAACAATAGCTTTCATAGGTTCTACTGGCTCTGGAAAATCAACACTTATAAATCTAATTCCAAGATTTTATGATGTCAGTGAAGGAGAAGTTTTAGTAGACGGAATAAACGTAAAAGATTATAAACAAGAATCTTTAATGAACAAACTGGGGTATATACCACAAAAAGCTGTAATATTTGACGGTACGGTTAATTACAATGTTTGCTATGGAGATAATGGAAAAGGTGAAATAACTAAGGAAAAAGCAAAAGATGCTATTAAGGTTGCACAAGCTACAGAATTCGTTGAGAAAATGGATAATAAATATGAAACTCATATTGCTCAAGGAGGAACAAATGTATCTGGAGGTCAAAAACAAAGACTTTCAATAGCTAGAGCAATAGCTAGAGATCCAGAAATATACATTTTTGATGATAGTTTTTCAGCATTAGATTATAAAACAGATGCTGTTTTAAGGAAAGAACTTAAAAAATATACTGGTAATGCAACTAGCTTAATTGTCGCTCAAAGAATAGGTACAATTATGAACGCTGATAAAATAGTAGTGCTAGATGAAGGTAAAATCGTTGGAATGGGCAAACATAAAGATTTACTTAAAAACTGTGAAATATATAAGCAAATTGCTCTATCTCAACTTTCAAAGGAGGAATTAGAAAATGCGGAATAAATGAAAAAGTTGTAAAATCTCCTAACATGAGAGGACCAGGGGCAATGGGAACAGGAGAAAAAGCAAAAGATTTTAAAAGTGCAATAAGAAGATTATTTAAAGAGTTAAATGTATATAAAGTGTTAATGATAATTGCAATAGTTTTGGCGATACTAAGCTCTATTTTATCTATACTTGCTCCTAATAGGCTTTCTGATTTAACAGATGAAATACAAAAAGGTTTAATGGGAGTAATGGATTTAGATAAAATTAAAAGTATTGCATTATTTCTTGCAGGATTATATTTATGTAGTGCATTATTTAACTATATACAATCAGTATTAATGGCTCATATCTCAAATAAATTTGCAGAAAGATTGAGGAACAATATATCGACAAAAATAAATAAATTACCACTTAAATATTTTGATAAACATCAAGCAGGAGATACATTATCTAGGGTAACAAATGATATTGATACAATTGCTCAAAGTATGAATAATTCTCTATCAAGTTTAGTAAGCTCTATAACATTATTTATAGGAACAATCATTATGATGTTCTATACAAATTGGATAATGGCAATTACTGCTATACTTGCAAGCTTAGTTGGTTTTATACTAATGCTTTTAATACTTAAAAATTCTCAAAAGTACTTCATTGAAAAACAAAGGGAATTAGGAAACTTAAATGCACATATTGAAGAAATATATTCAGGTTTAAATGTTGTAAAAGCTTACAATGGTAAAGCAGAAGCAGATAGAAAATTTGAAATATTAAATAAAAAAGTATGCGATAGCAATCGTAAAAGTCAATTTTTATCTGGATTAATGCAACCAATAATGTATTTTATAGGAAATTTTGGATATGTTGCTGTATGTATAGTAGGTGCACTTCTTACAATAAATGGTTATATCTCTTTTGGAGTAATTGTTGCCTTTATAACTTATGTTAGATTATTTACATCTCCACTTTCACAAATTGCTCAAGCCATGAATCAATTACAGTCAACAGCAGCCGCTTCTGAAAGAATCTTTGAATTCTTAGACGAAGAAGAAATGAAAGACCAAAAAGAAATTACAAAAGTTCTTAATAAAGAAGATGTAAAAGGAAAAATTGAGTTTGATAATATAGTATTTAAGTATGATGATAATGAAAAACCAACAATAAATAATTTTACAGCAACTGCACTTCCTGGCCAAAAAGTTGCAATAGTTGGACCAACAGGAGCTCGGAAAAACAACTATGGTAAATTTGCTTATGAAATTCTATGACATAAATTCAGGAGATATAAGAATAGATAATGTATCAACCAAAGAATTATCAAGAGAAAATGTCCATGAATTATTTACTATGGTATTACAAGATACATGGCTATTTAATGGAACTGTAAAAGAAAATATTATTTACAACAGAGAAAATATAACAGATGAAGAAGTAAAAGAAGTTTGCAAAGAGGTAGGAATTAATCATTTTATAAAAACTCTTCCTAATGGATACGATTCTATTATCTCTGATAATGATAGTGTATCAGCAGGACAAAGACAGCTTTTAACAATAGCAAGAGCGATGATAGAAGATTCACCATTTCTAATACTTGATGAGGCAACTTCTAATGTAGACACTAGAACCGAAGAATTGGTACAAGAGGCTATGGATAAATTGACAGAAGGAAGAACTTCATTTATTATTGCACATAGGCTATCAACAATAAAAAATGCAGATTTAATCTTAGTAATGAAAGACGGAAATATAATCGAACAAGGAAATCATGAAGAATTAATGGAAAAAAACGGATTTTATGCAGGACTATACAATGCACAATTTGAATTATAAATTATTTCAAAAGGCAAGGTAATAACTTATCTTGCTTTTTTAAATAAAAGTACTGTTATTTTTTAAAATTTTATGATATAACTTAAAGAAAATATAAAGAAAGAAGTTGATATAAGATGTTAGAAAAGGCTTTCTTATTAAAAGAAGCAGAAAATGCTATTAACTGGATAAGAGAATACACAAAAAATGCAGGTGCAAAAGGTATTGTCGTAGGATGTAGTGGAGGTAAAGATTCTGCAACAGTTCTAGCAATGGCGGTTAAAGCAATACGGAAAAGAGAATATTATTGCTGTGTCAATGCCATGTAATTCTATTAGTTCCGATTTTGATGATGCTAAATTGGTTGCAGATACCTTTGATGTTAAATTTATTAAAGTAGATCTAAAAGATACATTAAATACATTGGAAAACAGCATAAATGTCGATTTTGAAAATAATATAACTAGAGAAGCAGAAATAAATATAAAACCAAGATTAAGGATGACTACACTTTATGCAATAGCACAAACTTTAGGATATTTAGTAATTGGTACAGGAAATCTTTCTGAAGCTATGGTGGGATATACTACAAAATGGGGAGATAGCAGTTTTGATTTTAATCCTATTGGAAATTTTACAGTAAATGAAGTCCTAGCAATTGGCAAATATTTAGGTGTACCTGATAAAATACTAAATAAAGCTCCAAATGACGGACTCGGAGGACAGACTGATGAAGAAAAACTAGGGATTAAGTATTCTGAAATAGAAGAAATGATAGAAACAGGAAAAACAAATGAAGAAGCAGAGAAAAAAATATTAGAGAAGTTTGAAAATTCTAGACACAAAAGAGAAAAGATACCTACATATACTTTTGAAAGAAAAAATTATTTATTAGAAAGATAAAAGGGAATATAGATGAAGCTTGAAAAATTAGAATTATTAGCCGATTTTTATGAATTTACCATGTCAAATGGATATTTTATAAAAAATAGAAATGATATAGCATATTTTGATATATTTTTTAGACAAGTACCAGATAAAGGTGGATATGCAATTATATGTGGACTAGAACAGATAATAGAATTTATTCAAAATTTGAAATTTGATGAAGAAGATATACAGTTTTTAAAAAAACAAAATATATTTTCTGATGATTATCTAACTTATTTAAAAAATTTTAAATTTACAGGAGATATATGGGCAATTCCTGAAGGCAGTGTCGTATTTCCAAATGAGCCAGTTTTAACACTAAGAGCTCCAATTGTCGAAGCACAACTACTTGAAACAATGCTTTTAAATATAATAAATCATCAAAGTTTAATTGCAACTAAAACTTCAAGGATTGTAAGGGCAGCAAAAGGAAGAACTGTAATGGAATTTGGAGCAAGGAGAGCTCATGGAACTGATGCAGCAATTTATGGAGCAAGGGCAGCAATTATCGGAGGTGCTAGTTCTACATCATGCACATTAACCTCTCAAAAATTTAATGTTCTATCTTCTGGAACAATGGCACATAGCTGGATACAAAGTTTTGATAATGAATATGAAGCTTTTAAAACCTATGCTGAAATTTATCCAAAAAACTGCACATTTCTAATTGATACTTATGATACATTGGGAAGTGGACTACCAAATGCAATAAAAGTATTTGATGAGGTTTTAAAACCACAAGGAATAAGACCTGTAGCTGTAAGAATTGATAGTGGAGACTTAGCTTATCTTTCTAAAAAGGTAAGAAAAATACTGGATGAATCAGGATATCCAGATTGCAAAATTTGTGTAACAAATTCCTTAGATGAATATTTGATTACTTCATTATTAGAACAAAATGCACAAGTAGATTTGTTTGGTGTGGGAGAAAACCTAATTACATCAAAAAGTGATCCAGTATTTGGCGGAGTATATAAACTAGCAGCGCTAGAAAGTAATGGAGAAATTCTTCCAAAAATAAAAATAAGTGAAAATGTTAGCAAAATAACAAACCCTGGATTTAAAAAGGTTTGTAGATTCTATTCACGAGATACAAATTATGCTCTTGCAGATGTTATAATGCTAAAAAATGAAAAAATTAATGAAAACTGTTATGAAATATTTGATGAACATAATACATGGAAGAGGAAAAAATTAACTAATTACTATGTAAAAGAATTGCAAGAAAAAATATTTGAAAACGGAAAATTAATATATAAATCTCCTTCTCTTTCAGAAATAGCTGATTATTCAAAAAAAGATTTAGAAAGATTTTGGGATGAAGTAAAAAGATTAAATAATCCGCAAAAATACTATGTAGATCTATCAAAAGAACTATTTGACTTAAAACACAAAATGTTAAACAGATAATTTGTCCATAATTAAAAAAGAGCATAATTTTGCTCTTTTTTAATTATTTTCTATTACAAATACTTTTTTAAAGTTTCAACACTATCTTCCTGCATTACAACAAAATCATTTAAGATATTTTTTACATCTGATGCAGCATCTTGATTTTGGTTCAATAAACGCCTGCCTTCGATAATTCCCATATTTGTTCCTTGCATTAACAATTCAGAAAGTTTAGAAGTTGTATCATCAATCATTGTATTCATCTGTATTCCATACCATGTCATTATCTTATTCATTGTGTTTGTTTTATGTGGTTCTTCATCAGAATAATTAGAATATAGATTATTTACTCTTTGAGAGATTTTTTCATATTTATGATACTCTGTATCTAAAACTTTCTTAAAATCATGGTCTGTTGCTTTATCATTTACATATGAAATTGCATTCATACCCATTGTAGCACCTTTGTTTACTTCATCTAAAATATTTAAGTTTTGATTTTCCATATAAACCCTCCAATTATTTTTATTTAAAGTTAATAATTTTTATTATTTACAGATATTTAATAAAATATAATAAAAAAAACAAAAAATAAATACTACACAAACTGCAATAAATATGATAAAATATATACATTATATAATACAATTAAAGGAGGAATAGAGATGTCAGGACACAGTAAATGGCACAATATCCAAGCTAGAAAAGGTAAAGCTGATGCTGCACGTGGAAAAGTGTTTACAAAGCTTGGTAGAGAATTATTAATTGCAGTTAAGCAAGGAGGACCTGATCCCGCTGGCAACTCAAAACTTAAAGATGTAATAGCTAAATGTAAGGCTGCAAATATGCCTAATGATACAATAAATAATGCTATAAAAAGAGCTTCAGGCGCTGGAAATAATGAAAATTATGAAGAAATTACATATGAAGGATATGGTCCAAATGGTGTTGCAATTATAGTAAATGCAACAACAGATAATAGAAATAGAACAGCAGCAGATGTAAGACATGTATTTGATAAAGCAGGGGGAAGTCTAGGAACAACTGGTTGTGTATCATATATGTTTAATAGAAAAGGTATAATCATAGTAGAAAAAGAAAGTACTAGCATGTCAGAAGATGACTTAATGATGCTTTCATTAGAATGTGGAGCTGAAGATTTTTCTTCAGAAGATGAATATTATGAAATAATTACTTCTCCAGATACTTTTTCTAGTGTAAGAGAAGCACTTGAAGAAAAAGGATTAATTTTCGCAGAAGCAGATATTCAAATGGTTCCTACAACATATGTAGACTTAGATGAAAAAGGTGCTGAAAAAATGGAAAGATTAATAGAAAGACTTGATGAATTAGATGATGTTTCAGAAGTTTTTCATAATTGGAATCAATAAGTTGACATAAATCTAAAGATGTTGTATAATATATGAGAATTGTTAATTTACATTATTTGGGCTATTTGTAAATTAGATAGTTAGGGCAATCGCTCTGACAAATGAGATATTTTATCTCTTGTCTGATTTACAAATAGTAGAGGGCATTTTCCTTATGAAGGAGATGCCCTCAATCTTTTTGTTCTAACTTTATATATTCAAGCATATAATAATTAATAGTACTTTTAGTAAAGGAAATTAAAAATATGTGCGAAATTCTAAAATATTTTCCAAAACAAATTTCAGAAATCTTGTACGATAATATAAATAAAAATTATGACAGCTTAGAAGAAATAAGACTCAGAATTGATAAACCAATAATTTTAAAATTTTTTAATACAGAAATTCTTGTTCCTTATTATATTAATCGTGAAGAAATAATAAAGACATTACAAATACTTTGTGATAATTCAATATATTCATATCAAAGTCAAATTTGTTCTCGGATATATAACAATAAAGGGCGGACATAGAATAGGTATAACAGGAGATATAGTTGTAGAAAATGAAAAAGTGAAAAATATACCATATGTGTATAGTTTAAATTTTAGGATTGCAAAACAAATAGAAAATGCCTCTATAAATGTAGTAGAGCATATTTTAGATTTTAAGAAAAATTGTGTATACAACACTCTTCTAGTACGGAGCACCTGGAACAGGAAAAACAACAATTTTAAAAGATTTAATAAAGAAAATTAGCAATGGTATAGACAATTTTAATCGGAATATCTGTTGGTGTTGTTGATGAAAGAGGAGAAATCTCTGCAATGCACATGGGGAAAAGTGAAAATGACTTAGGAATTAGAACAGATATTTTAAATAACATAAATAAAAAAATTGGAATAGAAATGCTTGTTAGAAGTATGTCTCCACGTGTAATTGTTGCTGATGAAATAGGCAATAAAAATGATATAGAAGCAATTAATTATGCTTTATGTTCAGGAGTAAAGGGAATATTTACAGCACATGGAAATAGTATTGATAAACTTAAACAAAATCCCATATTTAATAAAATGTTTGAATTAAATCTATTTGAAAAAATTATCTTTCTTGATGAAATTAATAAGGGATATATTTCAAAAGTTTATGAACTTGAAGATATAAAATAGTTCTAAAATATAAAAATCTGAATATATATATTATGAGAAAATAAAAATGAGGTGAACCTATTTGATATTTTTAAAATATGTAGTATTACTTCTAGCATTTTTTGTTACAACCTTCTTAGGACTTGCCATTGCAAATACTTATAGAAACCGAGTTAGAGATTTAAAAGATATAAGAAATATACTAAATATAATTAAAACTAAAATAGAATATACATATGAACCGCTTCCACAAATTTTCTCTGAAATATCTAAAACACCTAATCAAGGAATAGCTACAATATTTAAAACAGCAAAAGAGAAAATGCAAGAATTATCTGCAGGAGAAGCATGGATATTTGCATTAGAAAATTCTAGTACAAATATGAAAAAGGAAGATTTAGATATATTAAAAAAATTAGAAAATTTATTAGGAAAAACTAATGTAGAAGGACAAATTAGTGAGATAGAACTTATAAAAAATTTTATAGATGTACAAATTAAAAAAGCCGAAATTGAACAAAACAAAAACGAAAAATTATATAGGAATTTAGGTGTAATAGGAGGTATCGCAATAGTTATAGTACTTATTTAGTTTTTGAATTGGAGGCGAAAATTTTGAGTATTGATTTACTATTTAAAATAGCAGCAATAGGAATACTTGTTGCAGTATTACATCAAGTACTAGTCAGAGCAGGAAGGGAAGATCAAGCAATGATGACAACTCTTGCTGGACTTGTCATAGTCCTTACAATGGTAATACAGGAAATAAGCACTTTATTTAATACCGTAAGAACTATATTTGACCTATAAAGTATTTAAGACCATATGAAAGGAAATTTGTATGGAAATAGTAAAAATCATAGGTATAGCAATATCTGCTGTTATAATAATTGTCGTAATTAAACAATACAAACCTGAGTTTAAAGTATATATCTCTTTAATTGCAAGTACAATAATCATCCTGTTAATTCTTAGTAAAATATCTGGCATAGTAGAATTGCTTACAAGTATTACAAATAGAATAAATGGAACAAGCTATAATTTTCTAAAAATACTTATAAAAATTACAGGAATAGCTTTTTTAACAGAATTTGCAGTTAGTATATGCAATGATACAGGCGAAAGCGCTATAGCTACTAAAGTCGATTTAGCAGGTAAAGTAATAATTATTACTGTTTCAATTCCTATAATTTCGTCAATGTTAGAAACTATACTTAAAATTCTACCTTAAGGAGAACATATGAAAAAAATAATCTCTATTATATCTTTTCTACTACTTATTCAGTTAGGAAGTTATGTATATGGGACAGATACAAATGAAACTATTAAGGAACAAGAAAAAGCTTTAGGAATTTCTGATTTTTTAGAAGAAGCAGAAAAATATACTGAGGAAACTTTTACAGATATAGACTTAGAAAATATTTATAATAGTGCTATTTCAGGAGAAATAGATACAAATGGATTGCTAAGTGCCGTACTTAGTTTAGTTGGAGAAGAGGTATTAAACACAATAACAACTCTTCGGATATGTTTTAGTTATTATAGTTGTTCATAGCATAATAAAAAGTATTAGTGACGGTTTAGGAAATCGGAGAAATAGGTAAAATTACTTATTATGTCCAATATATTCTAATTGTTACATTAGTAATGACTAATTTTTCTGAAATAATTGTTTTAATAAAAGATACTATAAATAGTCTAGTAGGATTTTTAAATTCACTTCTTCCAATACTGTTAGCTTTAATGCTTGCAACAGGAAATATTGTGACAACATCTACTATCCAACCACTACTATTAATGATGATTACCTTTGTTCGGAAATACTATTTCTATGTTATTTTTGCCACTAATATTAATTGGCACTTCATTAGGTATAGTATCTCAAATATCTGATAAGCTACAAATAAATAAATTGTCTAAGTTTTTTAAATCAAGTGTAGTGTGGGCATTAGGGATTGTACTTACAATTTTTGTTCGGAATATTGTCACTAGAAGGATCGCTGACAAGTAGTGTAGACGGACTAACATTAAAAACTACAAAAGCAGTAGTTACAAGTGCAATTCCAGTTGTCGGAAAGCTTTTAGGAGAAACTGTAGATGCAGTCTTAGCCTGTAGTAATATTTTAAAAAATGCAGTTGGTTTTGTTGGGATTTTTGTAGTACTTTCTATATGCTTAATGCCTATAATAAAGCTTGCAATAATGTCTATCTCCTTCAATTTGGCATCTGCACTTGCTGAACCTATAGCAGATAAAAAGATTGTTTCAGTATTAGAACAGATAGGAGATTCTTTTAAGATTTTACTAGGGATGCTTTGTACAATATCGGTCATGTTAATGATTGGATTAACTCTTGTAATAAAAATAACAAATAGTGGGATGATGTACAGATGATAAGTAATATAAGTTCTTGGGCAGAACAAATAATCATTGCTGTAATTATTTCAACAATTATAGAAATGATTATACCTAAAGGAAATTCAAAAAAATATATAAAAACCGTTATAGGCATATACATATTATATACTATTATTTCTCCAGTAATTACACTTGCTACTCGGAAGTGAATTAAAAATAGATTATTCAGAATATGAAGAATATTTTAATACAGTGTTAGACGAAGATTTGAATTCCGTTACATCTGATTCAATAGAAAATATCTTCAAAGAAGAAATAGAAAAACAGATAAAACAAGATATAGAAGATATTGGTTATTACGTAAAAGACATATCATTGGATATTAATTTACAAACAGGGGAAATTAGTAATTTAATTATATATATAAGTGAAAGTAAAGAAGAATACTCAAATAATAGCATAATAATAGAAAATATAGAGATAGGAGAAAATATTAAATATAACAATAATTTATCAGAAGAAGAGATAAGTGATATAAAAGAGTTATTAGAAGAAAAGTATAATATTAATACTGAAAAAATAAGTATTAGCTCTATATAGAGAGGAGATTTTATGTTTAAGGAACAAATAAATAAGATTAAAGCTTTATTCAAAAAAGATAATAATACAGATAAACAAAATGATAATAAAAAGAAAATAGAAAATCTAATAGCTTTTTTGATTATTTTAATAATTACTCTTATTGCTATAAATATGATATTAAAAGAAGATGACAATACAAGTGAAAACACTGTTTCCCAATATAAAGAACTTGCAACAGAAGAAAAAGAAAGTGTTTCATCAAATGAAACTTCCAGTAATGAATTAGAAGAAAAAATAGAAAGAATACTAGAAACCATGTCTGGAGTTCGGAGAGGTTAATGTTTTAGTTACATATTCTCAAACTTCTGAAGTTGTGGCAATGTACAATGAAAATAATTCTACATCATATACCTCAGAAACTGATTCAAATGGAGGAACAAGAACAACAGAGGAAGAAACAACCAATAAGGAAGTTATTTTTACAGACGAAAATGGTACTAGTGTTCCTGCGACTCAAACTATTATAAATCCTAAAATAGAAGGAGTCATAGTTACAGCAAGTGGGGCAGATGATGTAAATGTAAAAGCAAATATAATTGCTGCTGTGGAAGCGGTAACAGGGGTTGCAACCCATAAAATTCAAGTTTTTGCTACAAATAATTAATTAGAAGGAAGGTAATGAATTTATGAAAATTTTTAAGAAAAATCAACTATCTCTTTTGGTTATATCTTTGATGCTAATTACTGCAGGTTATTTGAATTACACTTCAACACATAATCTTGCGCAAGAAGCGGATAGTTCTTTAGATTTAGCACAAATTGGTGATGCTGAATTAGTAAGTTCAAATATTATAGATACCAATTCTATTGAAGAAGAGATTGAGACTTCTGAAAATGTGGCATCTAATGATGAAAATATTGTTGATAATAGTAGCATTTCTACTACAGAAGTTTCTGATGACTATTTTTCTAATTCTAAATTAGAAAGAAATGTTATGTATTCACAAATGATTGAAAGATATCAAGAAGTCATTGAGAGTAGCAATTCTTATACAGAACAAAAGGCAATTGCTCAAGAACAAATAAATAATATAAATGAAATTCAAAACGCAATTATGATAGCTGAAAATCTTCTTACAACAAAAGGATTTACAAATAATATAATCTTTGTAAATGGAGAGAGTATAAGTGTAATAATTGGAAAAGAAGAGCTTACTGAAGATGAAATCGCACAAATACAAAATATAGTTTCCAGAGAATTAGGTGCAGAAGTTGATAATATACATATTTCAATTAAATAGTTTATAGAAGATTTTAATTATAAACTATTGACAAACCATTTTTTATATTTAATAATATTATATAGTAAAGAATAACAAGATAATTATCTTGTTATTGTCATATTAAATATGACTAAAATAGAAAATGAGGCATGAATATTATGCTAATGGTAAAAAAATTTGGTGGTACATCTGTTGCAGATAAAGAAAAGATTTTTAATGTTGCAAATAGATGTATAGAAGATTATAAGAAAGGAAATGAAATTGTTTTAGTTCTTTCTGCTATGGGGAAGCATACAGATGAACTAGTATCACTTGCAAATGAAATAACCTCAAATATACCAAAGAGAGAAATGGATATGCTATTTACTGTTGGTGAACAAATAACAGTTTCTTTAATGGCAATGGCTTTTGATAAATTAGGAGTTCCAGCAGTATCTTTAAACGCCTTTCAAGTCAGAGTGCTCACAAATTCAAATTATGGAGATGCAAAAATTCTCAAAATCGAAACTGAAAGAATAAAAAAAGAACTTAAAGAAAGAAAAATAGTCATAATTACAGGTTTTCAAGGTATAGATGAAAATAATAATTATACGACTCTCGGAAGAGGTGGTTCTGATACAACAGCTGTTGCGTTAGCAGCAGCTCTTAATGCTGCTTCTTGCGAGATTTATACAGATGTAGAAGGAGTTTTTACTGCAGATCCAAGAATTGTACATAATGCGATAAAATTAGACAACATAACATATGACGAAATGTTAGAACTTTCAAATTTGGGAGCAGGTGTACTTCATAATAAATCTGTAAAAATGGCTAAAGAGAATAATATTAAATTGATTGTTAGATCTAGCATGTCAAAGGCTAATCGGAACTACAGTTTATAACTTCTATAATGAAAATAAAGACTTATCACAAATAACAGGAGTTACAGCAAATAAGAATAATATATCTGTTGTGGGAACAAATATTACTTCAAATGTAAAAGATAATATTGTAGAAGTTCTAAATAAAAATAATCTAAAGTTTAATAACTTGGATATGACAAATATGAATATTTCTGTTACTGTGGACGAAAAAGATGTAGAATACGGTATAAGATATATACATAATTTGTTTTTTGAAAAATAGGGGGCATTTTATGGATGCTAATAATGAAAGGAAGTACAAACTAGCAATAGTTGGAGCAACAGGTGTTGTCGGAGAAATAGCAAGGGAGGTTTTAGAGGAAAAGAAATTACCAATTTCTGAATATGTATTTTTTTCTTCTTGTAAGTCTGCAGGTAAGAAGCTAACTTTTATGGGAAAAGAATATGTTGTTAGAGAACTCAAAGAAGATTCTTTTGATGAAGGATTTGATTTTGCAATCTTTTCTGCAGGAGGAAATACATCTAAAAAATTCTCTCCAATTGCAGTTTCAAAAGGTTGTATTGTTGTTGATAATAGTAGTGCATGGAGGATGGATAAAGATGTACCTTTAATAGTTCCAGAAGTAAATAGTGAAGATATAAAAAAACATAAAGGAATTATTGCAAATCCAAATTGCTCTACAATTCAAGCGGTTGTTCCTTTAAAAGTTCTTGATACTAAGTATAAGATTAAAAGAATTGTTTATTCTACTTATCAGGCTGTGTCTGGAGCAGGTTTAAAAGGAATAAAGGATTTAATTCACGGAAGTGAGGAAGGATATACACTGCAAAAGTTTCCTCATGCAATTATTAATAATTGTTTGCCACATATCGATGTTTTTCTTGATAATGGCTATACAAAAGAAGAAGAAAAAATGATTAATGAAACAAGAAAAATATTAAATAGACCTGACTTAAAAATTACTGCAACAACAGTAAGAGTTCCAGTTATAAACTCACATAGTGAAGCAATAAATATAGAATTTGAAAATAGTTTTGATTTAGATGAAATTGTCAAAGACTTGAAAAATGCTAAAGGCGTTATCGTTGAAGATGATATATCTAAAAATATATATCCACTTGCTACAAACGCTTCTGGTCATGATGAAGTATATGTAGGAAGAATAAGGAGAGACTTTAGTGTAGAAAATGGAATAAATATGTGGGTTGTTGCTGACAATTTAAGAAAAGGTGCTGCAAGTAATGCTATACAAATAGTAGAAGAACTTATAAAAGAAAAATCTAAATAGGCAAAACTTGACAAAATGGTTAAATTAGTCTAAAATAAATTTTAGAGTAAATTGAATAGTCGCGTATGTATAAGCATATGAGGAAAGTCCGGGCTCCACAGAGCAGGGTGCTGGATAACGTCCAGTGAGGGAAACCTTAAGGAAAGTGCAACAGAAAATAAACGCCATTTATGGTAAGTGTGAAAAGGCGAGGTAAGAGCTCACCGCTGGTATGGTGACATACTGGGTCAGTGTAAACCCCACCTGGAGCAACGCTGAATTAAGACATAAGGTTGCTCGCCAGTTCTTAAAAAAGCGGCTAGAGGTATATAGTAATATATATTCGAGATAAATGACTATTCACGACAGAACCCGGCTTACAGATTTACTTATTAATTAAAAAAATAATTAGAGTAGCTATTCTCTAATTATTTTTTTCATATCATCTGGAATTTCTGATGTTATTTCAATTTTTTTCTTAGTAATCGGATGAATAAAGGCTATTTTGTACGCATGTAATGCTTGTCTTTTTATGAGAACTGATTTATTACCATATAAAGTATCTCCGAAGTATAGGATGCCCAATATATTTTGAGTGAACACGAATTTGATGTGTTCGACCAGTTTCGAGTATAAAATGTACTAAACTTAAATTTTTTAATCTTTTTAATACCTCATAATAAGTTATAGCACACTGACCTTTTTCGTCTACACATCTTTCTATAATGCTTCCTTCTTTTCGTGCAATTGGAGCAGTAATTTTTCCAGAATTTTCTTCAAGATGTCCGTTCTAATATAGCAATATATTCTTTTTTAAAAATATCATTTTTCATTTGAGAAATTAGGCTTTCTTGTATATATTCATTTTTTGCAAAAATAACTATTCCAGAAGTGTCTTTGTCTAATCTGTTTACAATCCTTATTTTTCTATGTAAATTAATACTATCAAAATAATATTTTACACCATTTGAAACAGTTGTATCAAAATGCCTTATAGAAGGATGTATTGCTATTCCAGCTGGTTTATTAATTATTAACATATATTTATCTTCATATAATATATCTAAGTCCATTTTAGTACTTACAATATTTGAATTATCTTCTACGAAATCTAAATCTATTTCCAAAATATCATTTATATGGATATTGTCATCATAGGGAATAGGGGAATTGTTTAACAATATATGCTCTGCTCGTCTTAGTTTCAAATATAATCTCGAAGAAATATTAAATTCTTCTTTTAGTACTTGTTTAACATTTGAATATTTATTATCTTTAACCTCATATTTCAAATCCATATTACTCACCATACATATATTACTTGTTTAATCCATATAAGTCAAGCATGGATTTATTTAATGCTTTTGCAAATCCAAGTACTTCAAAATCTGCAACGAATTTATTGCAATTTTCAATTTTTGAAATATCACTTCTGTTAATTTGATAACCAAGAACTTGCATTCTGGCACATAAATCTTCTTGAGTTATTTTTTCTGATTTTCTAATTTTCTTTATTTGTGGACCAATTATATTAAATTTATCATCAAACTTATTAAATTTTTTCATATTTCATCTAATCCTTTCAAATTCTAATAATTATTTGTGTTGGTTTTGAATAATGAGAGCGACTTTATTCATGATGATAAAAAAATTCAATAAAAGAACAATTTATGACTTGATTTTACAAAAAAAATATATTATAATTGTTCCATACAAGAACAAAAGAGAAATTTAATACTTTTTTCTTGTAAATATAAAATTTCTCTTTATGGTTGGAAACCATATGGTTTTGGTTTGGTTTGGTTTGACTTTCCCATTTGGTTTCTAACCATAAGGAGAGAAAAGAATATAAATAATAATATTAGTATTTACATCTAAATGTAAAAATATTCAAACTAAGAAAGTAAAACCAGACAAAGAAAAACAAAGGAACAAGGAGGAGAAAATTTAAAAATGAA
>CAYVWC010000001.1:0-49183 GCA_964455415.1 uncultured Clostridium sp. | reverse complement strand
AGGAATAAATTATTTTATACATAAAAAAGTTTATTCAGAAGGAGAAAGCTTTTGTGATATAGTTTTAGAAAATGTGTCAAAAGCAAGTAGATTAAAGATTTTCAAGGAAAAATATGGATTTGATAAAGTAATAGCTTTTGGAGATAGTGAAAATGATTTGCCTTTAGCAAATGTTGCTGATGAATTTTATGCGGTAGGAAATGCAGTAGCAGCAGTAAAAGAAAAAGCAACAGGAATAATAGGAAGTTGTTACGAGGACGGAGTTATTGATTATATAGAAAAAAGAGAAAAGTTTATAGAAGAATAAAAATAAGAGTGTCTTATAATAAAAGTAAAAAATATCGCCTCAGTTTATAGAGACGATATTTTACTTATTTTTTCTTTTCTTTTTTTCTGTAGGAATAACAATGTCTTCATTATTATTTGATTTGATTTTTGGTTTGCTAACTGGAATATGGGTAGATACTGGAGAAATATCTAAATCTTTTCCATTTCCAGAAATAACTTCAATATTCTTTTTATCTTTTCCCATAAGAAAACCTCCAATTATAAATATTACAGAATTCTTAAGAGAATAATATCATAATGAGTACTAAAATTCAAGTATAATAAAAATTAAAAAAATTAGCACTCTACCCTTGACATTGCTAAAAATAAGTTATATAATACTAGTATATTAAAAAGTACTTTTTAAAATAATATTATTAATATGTGCTTACCTTAAAAGTATAGGTGTCAACACATAAAATTATAAGGGAGGAATGAATTATGATGATGATACCAGGAAAAAGAAATTTTGACATCTTTGATAGTATTTTTGATGAACCATTTTTTGAAGGAAGAAAAGGAAGACATCATGAACTTATGAAAACAGATGTAAAAGAAAAAGACGGAAACTATGTATTAGAAATAGATATTCCAGGATACAATAAAGAAGATATACAAATAGAACTAGAAAATGGATATATAACTGTAACAGCAAGGAAAAACACAAAAATTGATGAAGAAGATAAGGACGGATATATTTATAAAGAGAGATTTGTTGGAGAATGTTCTAGAAGCTACTATGCAGGAGAAAATTTAAAAGAAGAAGACATTAAAGCTTCGTTTAAAAATGGAACATTAACACTAACATTTCCAAAAGATCAACCAAGAGAAGTTGAAGCTAAAAAATATATTGAAATTGAATAATAAGTTATATACAAGAAAAAGGGGTATCAACTGTTTGAACCCCTTTACTTTTTTGTGTAAATGTGGTAAAATATCCAAAATCAAGTTTATGAGGTGAGAAGATGACAGACATAATAAAAGAATTAGAAGATAGAGGATATATAGAACAATTAACACACGAAAAAGAGATGAGAGAATTATTTAAAAAAGAGAGTGTTAGATTTTATATTGGGATAGATCCAACAGCAGATAGCATGCATATAGGGCACTTTGTTGCATTAATGGTTGCTGCAAGACTTCAAAAAGCAGGACATAAGCCAATAATACTAATGGGCGGAGGTACAGCAACAATAGGAGATCCTTCAGGAAGAACTGACATGAGAAAAATGCTTACAAGAGAAGAGTTAGATTATAATGTTTCTTGCATAAAAAAACAGGCAGAAAGATTTGTTTCATTTGAAGGGGAAAATGCAGCAATTATAGTAAATAATGCAGATTGGTTATTGGATTTGAATTATATAGATTTTATGAAAGAAATAGGAACACTATTTTCTGTAAATAAAATGCTTGCAGCGGAGTGCTACAAGTCAAGACTAGAAACAGGCCTTACATTTTTTGAAATGGGATACATGCTACTACAAAGTTATGATTTCTTATATTTACATGATAAATATAATTGTAAAATGCAAATTGGAGGAAATGACCAATGGTCTAATATAATCGGAGGAGTTGAACTTATAAGAAAAGTAGGCTCAGAAGATTCTTATGGTTTAACATTTAAGCTTCTTACAACTGCAGAAGGAAAGAAAATGGGAAAAACAGCAAAAGGAGCATTGTGGTTAAATCCAGATAAGACATCACCATATGAATTTTATCAATATTGGAGAAGCATTGGTGATACAGAAGTAGAGAAAGTTTTAAAACTTTTGACATTTTTGCCAGATGATGAAATAAATAGATTATCATCACTAAAAGGTGAAAAAATAAATGAAGCAAAAAAAATTGCTGCATATGAAATAACAAAATTAATACATGGAGAAGAAGAGGCAAAGAAAGCAGAAGAAACAGCAAGAGGATTGTTTGAAGGTAATGGAAGTATTGAAAACATGCCTACAACAAAGATAGAAAATTCAAATGTTTCTTTAGTAGATGCTATTGTAAAAGCAGAGATTGCACCTTCGAAAGGACAAGCGAGAAAGCTTATAGAGCAAGGTGGAATAACTTTAAATGATGAGAAAATTACTGATATAAATTTTAATCTTTCAGAAAAAGATTTTGCTGAAGGACATGCAATATTGAAAAAAGGAAAGAAAGTGTATCATAAATTAGTGATATAATTTTTCAAAAATGTTTGCATTTATAAAATAAATATGTTAAAATAAAAATTGCATACATAATGCAGTAAGAGAAAACTAAAATAAAGGTTTTTACTCTTAAGAAAGGAATGATAAAGACTAAATGGAGATTATCAAAAATATATTAATGGTAATATATGTGATAGTAGCAGTAGGCTTAATAATATTATCATTAATTCAGTCCAAAGAAAGCTCAGGAGTCACATCAACAGTAACTGGTTCAAGTACAAATAATTTTTATAATCAAAATAAAGGAAGAACCAAAGAAGGCAAAATGAAAAAATGGACAATGATACTAGGGGTATCTTTTGCAGTTCTTGCAGTAGTACTCTCAATTTTCTATATATAGTAGTCAAAAATATCAAAAATGTTGAGAACTTATATATAAGCTCTCAACATTTTTGTATAAAAGTAAAAAGGTAGTTACCAAAGAGGGAGAATTAACCATGATAGATGACATATTTATAACAGATGAAGAGAGAATAGTTGTTGATTTACATGATATGGAAAAAGAAGAAGCAAGATTTTATCTTGAAAGAACTATTGATACTGCTGAACCTAAAATAAAAGAAATAGTGGTAATACATGGCTATAGAAAAGGACAAGTTATCTTAAATATGGTAAGAAAAGAATTTAATCATAAAAGGATAAAAAGAAAAGTTATCCCATACAATAAAGGAATAACTTTAATTTTTTTAAAATAAAAAGTATAATTTAAAAAAAGTATAATATGAACTTCTTTTGGAAATAATGAAAATAATAGAATTCAATTCCAAAAGGAGGTTTTTTATTTGATAAAAAAGGTTGAAATATGTGGAGTAAACACATCAAAACTACCTGTACTATCAAATGAAGAAAAAAACAAACTATTTGTCAAAATAAAAGAAGGAGACGAAAAAGCAAGAGAAGAGTTTATTAATGGAAATCTAAGATTAGTTCTTAGTGTCATACAAAGATTTCGGTGGAAGAGGAGAAAGTTCAGATGATTTATTCCAAGTTGGATGTATAGGGTTGATAAAAGCTATAGATAATTTTGATACAACTTTAAATGTGCAATTTTCAACTTATGCTGTTCCAATGATTATACGGAGAAGTAAGAAGATATTTAAGAGATAACAATCCAATTAGAGTTAGTAGGTCAGTAAGAGATTTGGCTTATAAAGCTATACAGATGAGAGAAAAGTTAACAAAAGAAGAAGGGAAAGAGCCAAGTATTGATAAAATTGCTAAAGAACTAGGAATAGAAAGAGAAGAAATTGCATTTAGTTTTGATGCAATACAAGATCCAATATCACTTCAAGAGCCAGTGTATAAAGACGGAGCGGAAAATATATTCATAATGGATCAAGTAAGTGATAGCAAAAATACAGATGAAAAATGGGCAGAAAATTTGAGTTTAGCAGAAGCAATGAAAAAGTTAACTAAAAGAGAAAAAATAATTATTACAAAAAGATTTTTTGACGGAAGAACACAAATGGAAGTCGCAAGTGAAATTGGAATTTCTCAAGCACAAGTTTCAAGACTAGAAAAAACTGCAATACAAAGAATAAAGAAAAATTATAAATAGGACGAATAGCCTCATGCATATAAATATGTATGAGGCTAAAAAATTAATGTTATCAGTAAGAAGGGAATGTGATTATGTATGGGAGCAAAAGGGTTAGATTTTAAACATAAAGAAGTAATAAATATAACTGACGGAAAAAGATTGCGGATATGTCCAAGATGTAACTGCAGATTTAGAAACAGGAATAATAACTTCAATAATAGTTCCAGGAACTAACAGCAGATTAAGTTTATTTGCAAGTAATAATGATATAGTAATACCATGGAAAAATATTAAGTGTATAGGAGACGACATAATTTTAGTAGAAATATAAATTTTATTCACAATATAGACACAAACATACAATATAATATATAATAATATATATAAATTGGAGGGAAATTATGAATGCTACTATACTAGTTGTAGATGATGAACAAAGAATAAGAAAACTATTAAAAGACTTTTTAGTAAAGAAAGATTATGAAGTTATTGAAGCGAAAGACGGAGAAGAGGCACTAGAGATATTTGAAGAAAGACAAGACGGAATAAATCTAATTTTACTAGATGTCATGATGCCAAAGCTTGACGGTTGGTCTGTATTAAGACAAATAAGACAAACATCAAGAGTTCCGATTATTATGCTAACAGCAAGAGGAGAAGAACAAGATGAATTATTTGGGTTCGAACTTGGAGTAGACGAATATATTTCTAAACCATTTAGCCCTAAAATACTAGTTGCAAGAGTAGAGGCTATTTTAAAAAGGACAAGTCAAAATAGAAATCAAGTTATAGACTATGGTGGGATTGAAATTGATGAGGACGGAAGAAGTGTAAAAGTAGACGGAAAAATTGTAGAAATGAGCCTTAGAGAATACGAGCTTTTAAAATATATGGTAGATAATATAGGGATTGCCCTTTCTAGGGATAAAATACTAAATAATGTATGGAACTATGATTATTATGGAGATTCTAGAACAATTGATAGTCATGTAAAAAAGATAAGACATAAATTAGGAAAAAAGGGTAAATATATAAAAACTATGAGAGGAATAGGATATAAATTTGAAGTCAAATAAAAAAAAGCAGAAAAATATAATAAAAACTAAATTTGATACTATAAGAATAAAATTATTTCTAACATTATGTGTAACTATTGCAATTATAATATTATTTCTAATACTAGTAAATAGCATAGTATTGGAAAGTTATTATATGTATTCAAAACAAACAGAGTTAATGGGAGCATATAGAGTTATAAATGCATATTATAATGGAACAAATACTAGCCAAAATATAGAAGTCGAACTTGAGAAATTGGCTTTAAGTAATAATTTTGATATATTAATTAAAACAGATACTAGTATATATGCAACTAGTAGAGATTTTGTATCATCTTTAACTGATGAATTTGATGACACAGGGACAAATGATAATGTGTTATACAATAAAGATAATGTCAAGATTAAAAGAACATATGATAGCCAAACAGAGTTATCATTTGTTCTTCTTTCTGCTACACTTGATAATGGATATGAGTTATACATAAGAGTTGCAATAGTTGCAATACAGGAAAGTGTTGATATAGCAAATAGATTTTTAATGTTAATTGGTTGCTTTACAATTATAATAAGTGGAATACTTGTATCTATGATTTCAAAAAAGTTTACCTCACCAATAGAAAAGTTAAATGAAATAACAAAAAAGATATCGGAATTAGATTTTAGCTATAAATATGAGGAAAATAATTCAAATGATGAGATAAACAATTTAGGAAAAAATATAAATACAATGTCAGAGACTTTAGAAAAAACAATAAGCCAATTAAGAAATTCAAATATAGAACTTGAAAAAGACATAGAAGAAAAATCAAAAACAGATGAAATGAGAAAACAGTTTATATCAGACGTGTCACATGAATTAAAAACACCTATTGCATTAATACAAGGTTATGCAGAAGGATTAGTCGAAAATGTAAATGAGGGTGAAGAAAGTAGGAAGTTTTATGCAGAAGTAATACTTGATGAGTCAAATAAAATGGATATGTTAGTTAAAAAATTACTTGAGCTTATGAAATTAGAATATGGAAAGATGACACTTAATTTGACAAGATTTGATATAACTGAGCTAATAAATGAAATGATAAGAAAAAATACAAAACTATTAGAAGAAGAAGGTATAAATATTCAATTTAAAGAACAACCTAATTTTGTAATTGCAGACGATTTTTACATTGAGCAAGTAATTAATAACTATTTTACCAATGCACTAAAAAATGTATCTGAAATAGACGGTAAAAAGGAAATAATTATAAGTTATGAAAAAATAGATACAAAACTTAGGGTAAAAGTTTTTAATACAGGAGCAAATATTGAAGAGGAAAATCTAAATAGAATATGGAATAGATTTTACAAAGTAGATACATCTAGAAATAGAGAAAAAGGTGGAACAGGAATAGGATTATCTCTTGTTAGGGCAATAATGCAAAATACACATAATAAATATGGTGTAGAGAATAAGATAGACGGAGTGGAATTTTATTTTGATGTAGACTTAGAAAAATTAAGAGACTAAATAATGAACTTATATTGTTAAATTATCAGAGTTATGTTATATTTAAAATAAATAATAAAAATAAAAAGGTGAGATATGGAAGATAGATTAACTAATTTACTTATAGCGATTATATTAGTCATAGTAATAGCATTAGCTGGTTTATATGCATATAAAATTTCAAGTAGCAATTTAGCAGAAACGATTATAAATTCAGAGCAACTTCAAAACCAAAATATAGAAGAAAATACCACTTCAACAAACTCTGAAAATATAAATACAATAACTGTGGATGAAGTGACAGAAAATAACCAGAGTCAAACAGTGGTAATACCTTCATCTGAAAGTAATACACAGACGACAGTTTCTAATCAAAATTCGGGAACCTCAACAACATATGAATATAACAATAAATATTATTATAACCAGTTAGACGATTATTCTAAAATTATATATGATGCTATAGCAAATAATATAGGGAATCTAAAGTATGGAAGTTATGTCATAAATATAGACGGCGACTTTTCATCATTACTTAGTCAAAGTGACGGACAAAGTAAACTACAGATTTATTATGATGATGCAATAAATGCAATCAATTTGGATATACCTAATTTGTTTTACATAGATTTTTCTAAAATGTATTTGAATATAGAAACTACAACAAGTTTATTTAATACAAAATATAGTTTATATATTGATTCAGGAGGAAATAGTACGTATTTTTCTGACTCATTTACATCACAATCTCAAATAGAAAGTGCAATGAGTTCTATAGATACAGTAAAAAATAGTGTTTGTCAACAAGCAACTGGAAGTTCTTATAATAAAATAAAGACAGTTCATGACTGGTTAATAGAGTATGTGAGTTATGCTTCATCAAGTAGTAATAGGGGGAATATATATGGAGCATTTATAGAAAAACAAGTTGTTTGCGAAGGATATGCAAAAACATATAAATACATATTAGATTATTTGGGAATAAACAATATTTTGGTTACAGGAACAGCTACAAATTCAAGCGGAGTGACTGAAGAACATATGTGGAATTATGTAGAATTGAACGGGAGTTGGTATGCGGTGGATCCAACATGGGATGATCCAATAGTGTATGGAGGTGGAACAGTAAGCTCTGGAACAAAACACAGATATTTTCTAATTGGAAGTACAAAACTTTTTAATACACATACAGAAAACAATAAAATTTCAACTAACGGAAAAACATTTACACTTCCAACATTAAGTGCAAATGATTATGAAGTATAATGAATAAAAATAGCTAAGTTTGTTAATAATACTAAAAAATGGAGAAATTTAGTATGGAGGATTCAATGAACAAACAAGCTGTTTTTATTTTAGTTGTGATAATAATTGTTTGTGTAGTATTTTGCTTGATTTATGTTTTTCAAAAAGAGGATAAGCAAGAGGAGATAATAAAAAACGATATGATATTTGATGAAAATACAAATGAAGTCATAGAAGATAATACGATAGAAGCTGTATCGCAAGAAACAAAGACAACACCAAATACTGTACTAACATTAAAGAAGTATTATACTAAATGTGGTCACACAATAAATGATAAATCAATTATTCCTGAAGAAATGGTAAATTTAAGTAAAGAAGAAATAGAAAATAGTTATACTGATTGGGAAATAGAAGAGTTTTCAGCAGAAGAGATTATTCTGACAAAAACTTTAGATGAGTTTTGTGGAGAACATTATTATTTAACAGAGGAAGATAATTATATAAATATATATTCAGTAGATGAAAATGGAAATAAGGTATTGCAAGAGGAAAATAGGTTGTCTTGTGAATATCTACCAGAAACGGATAGAATAGCATTAAGAAATGGAATAATGATATATACGAAAGAAGAGTTGAATAAGATACTAGAAGATTTTGAGTCTTAAAACAAAATAGAGTAGCTTGAAAGAATAGCTACTCTATTTACTTTTTAATTCTGTTTTTTTACTTCATCTTTAATATATTTTTGCATATTAAATGCTCTAAAATATAGAACCAAAGCTAAAAGTGTTGATGTTATTGCTAAACAATAAATATATATAGAAAAATCATAAATTGCTGTATCTAAAATATTATTGTTTAAGTATCTTATAATTAAAGAACAAGCAATAGCTATATAAAACAATACAGTTGCAAGTTTACCATACCACTTACTAGATACAACAAGCTCTTTTCCATAAAGAAATGAAGCTCCTGAAATCATTGCAAATTCTTTGATAATAACAATTGCTAGTATCCAAAATGGAATAATTCCTTTGATTGACAAAGTAACAAGTATTGCTGTTTGAGTTACTTTATCAGCAAGAGGATCAACTAACTTTCCAAAATTTGAAACTAAGTTGAATTTCCTTGCTATGGCACCGTCTAATACATCAGTAATAGCAGAAAGTATTAAAATAATTAATGCCCATAAGAAATTTTCAAAGGCTATTGATATTACAATAGGTGGTATTAATAAAAATCTAATTATTGTTAGAATATTTGGCACATATTTTAGTAGCATAAGCCCTCCAATTGAGTAATTAATTTTTACTCTATATTAATATTAAGTTTGATTTTTTACACTAAAGTCTAAAGCGTCAATTTTTAAGTCTACAACAACATTGTTCCCATTTCTTATTTCAGATTTTAATACTCTTTCAGAAAGTTCATCCTCTAAATATTTCTGGATAGCTCTTCTAAGTGGTCTTGCACCATATTTTAAATCAGTCCCTTTTTCTAAAAGGTATTCCTTGGCAGAAGCAGTAACTTCCATAGTGATATTTTTATCACTTAATGCAGATTTGGTATCATCAAGCATTAAATCAACAATTTGAAGTAATTGTTCTTTAGTTAAGCTATCAAATACAACAATTTCATCAACTCTGTTTAAGAACTCAGGTCTAAATGTTTCTCTTAAACTATCTAATATTTTATTAGAGTCTACAGTTTGTTTTCCAAAACCTATAGAATTGGTGTTCAAGTTAGAACCTGAATTAGAAGTCATAATAATAATTGTGTTTTCAAAACTTACAGTATTACCTTGAGAGTCTGTTAACTTACCGTCATCAAGAACTTGAAGAAGTATATTAAATACATCACTATGTGCTTTCTCAATTTCATCTAAAAGAACTATTGAATAAGGTTTTCTCTTTACTTTTTCTGTAAGTTGACCTGCATCATCATAACCCACATATCCCGGAGGAGAGCCAATTAGTTTAGAAGTAGAGTGAGATTCCATATATTCTGACATATCTACTCTAATAATTGCATCTTTATCTCCAAACATTTCATATGCAAGAGTTTTTGCAAGTTCTGTTTTACCAACACCAGTAGGTCCAACAAATAGGAACGAAGGTGGTCTTTTTGTAGATTTAAGACCAGCTCTATTTCTTCTAATAGCACGAGATACTGCTTCAACTGCTCTATTTTGACCTATTATTTTTTTATGAAGATTATTTTCCAAATTTAAAAGTTTAGTTGTTTCTTCCTCTGTAATTTTAGTTACAGGGATTTTTGTCCAATGTTCAATAACTTCAGCAATATCTTGAACAGTAAGTTCTTTTAGTTTTAGATTTTTGCTTATATCATCTATTCGTTCAATTAATTGACATTCACGAGTTTTTAAATCTGCAGCTTTTTGATAGTCTTCAGTAGAATCAGCTTGTGCAGCTTCGTTTTTCTCATCTTGAACAAGTTTTAGTTCATTTTTTAAAAGTTCCAAAGTATATAAATCTTTATTATCAAGATTTATCCTAGAGCATGCTTCATCAAGAATATCAATTGCTTTATCTGGCAAAAATCTATCATGGATATATTTTTCTGACATTATAACAGTTTGACGAATAACATCATTTGAAATTTTTACTTTATGAAATTCTTCATAATATTTTTTAATTCCATATAGAATTTCAGATGTAGCATCAATATTAGGCTCTTCAACAAGAACGGTTTGGAATCTTCTTTCTAATGCTGTATCTTTTTCAATATATTTCCTATATTCTTTGAGAGTTGTAGTACCAATAAGCTGTATTTCTCCGTTTGCAAGGGAAGGTTTTAATATATTTGCGGCGTTCATAGAGTTTTCACCGTTCTCCTGCACCTATAATATTATGTATTTCGTCTATAACTAAAATAATATTTCCAAGCGATTTACACTCGTCAATTATTCCCTTCATCCTAGCTTCAAATTGTCCTCTAAATTGTGTTCCTGCAACAACAGAAGTCATATCAAGGAGATAAACTTCTTTATTTAAAAGTTTAGCAGGTACTTGCTCTTTTGCAATACAAATTGCTAAACCTTGAGCAATTGCTGTCTTTCCGTACACCAGGTTCTCCAATTAAACAAGGGTTGTTTTTTGTACGTCTATTTAATATTTGTATAATCCTTCTAATTTCTTGATCTCTTCCAATTACAACATCAAGTTCATTATTTTTTGCCTTATTTGTTAGGTTTGTACCATACATATCAAGGAACTTCTTTTTCTTTTCTTTTGGCTTTTTATCAACTTTGATTCTTTTTGAATTATTAAAGTTTTTACTTTCTGATTGACTTTCAGAATTATTATTTGAATTTCCAAATATATTTCCGAAAATTGCTCCAATAGGAACTACATTTTCATTTTCTTCAAAATCCATATCTTGGAGATCAATATTATTAGATATATTATTAAAAATAGATTCAAATTGTTCTGCAACATTATTCAAATCAATATTATTGTTATTCAAAACAGAATTTAAAGGTTTTATGCCTTTTTCTTTAGCACAGTTAAAACAATAACCTGCTAGATGTTTAGGATCTTCTTTAGTTGGTTCATTAATAAATATTATTGCTTGCTCTTTTTTACATACTGAACATAACATAAAATCAAGTCCTCCTTTCAAGCTTATATGTTATATGATAAAATCCTCTTCATTAAAATTAACTTTAATGAAAGTAGTATGAGCATTTTACATAGTAATTTATAGGAAATTATTAAAATTCCCTATTTAATAATAATACATTAAAAAAAATAAAAAGTCAAGTTGATATATTCTATCAAAGTATGTTATAATAATATAAAATTGGGAGGAAAAATATAATGAATATAGACATAAGAAAAATTATAATAATAGTAATTATTGCAATATGTGTACTTTCTTTAGCATTTGGAATATATTATCAAATATTTGTCAAAGATGATGAAACATATTTGTCGGAAAATATGGTGACAGGAAATGTGGAAACAACAACTGTGGAGTTTGATAAATTATTTGATAATGAAATGAACTATCAAGGGTATAGTATAAGTGGAGAAAATAAAATAGATCAAACTAAAGAATTAGTATATACTAACTACACATTAACAGAGATATACGAAGGAAAATATGATATAAAGGTAAGTGTCCCTGTTATAAACATTAATCATGAGAAAATAGAAGATATAAATGAAGAGATTAGTTCAATATTTCAAGATAAAGTAACAAGTATAATATCAAATATAAATAGTGAAAATGCCAGATATACAGTTTACACTGTGGAGTATACGGCATATCTAAATGAAAATATATTATCAGTTTTGATTAAATCAACATTAAAAGAAGGAAATAGTGCTCAAAGGATAATAATTCAAGCATATACTTATAATTTATCTACAAATGAGGAGATACCATTATCAAGTATGCTTGAGATAAGAGGCAAAAATGCAAGTGATGTAGAGACAGAAATAAAAAGGACAATTCAAGAGGCTATAAGTCAAACAGATAATTTGGCAGCACTCGGATATAGTGTGTATGAAAGAGATATAAACAGCAGTATTTATAGCATAGAAAATTCAAATAATTACTTCTTAGGACCAAATGCTACAATATATATAATCTATGCGTATGGTAACTCAAACTACACATCAGAACGAGACATAGTAATAATCGAGTAAATAAAAAATAAGCTAAAAAAAGCGTCAGAGAAATCTGATGCTTTTGCTTTAGCTATAATAATAAAGAAGCCCTCTTTAGGGCTTCCAAAATAAAAAATAAAAGGGGATGTTTTTCACTATTATTCTTAGTGTACTTATAATATAACAATCAATTTTGTCCTTTTTGTGAACTTAAAGTGAAAGTTATAGGAAAAAAGATTAAGAAAAAATTAACATGTATTAAATCTAGTATTTTTCAATATATATTAAAGAGATTATATATTGAAAGGATAGAAAAATGAAAAATAGATTAAATAAGATAAATCAATTTCTTGAAATGCCAGAAGAAATAACAAGTGACAAACCTAAAATAACAATATTGGGGTTTGAAGAATTGGTAATAGAAAATTATAAAAATATATTAGAGTATGAAGAAATCTTTATAAAAATAAATACATATATAGGTGCTATTAATATAAACGGATATAATCTAAAGCTAATACAAATGAATAAAGAAGATATAATGATAACAGGAAAAATTGACTCTATTGATTTTGAAGAAATAGAACAGTAGGTGAATAAATTGATATTTAGAATTTTAGTAAGATATATTTTAGGATATGTAAATATATCTGTAGAAGGATATTATATAGAAAGATTTATAAATACTTGTATAAATAAAAGTATTCTTTTATGGAACGTTAAAAGAAATAAATCAACATATATGCGTGCAAATGTAGGTATAAAGGACTATAAAAAATTAAAGCAAGTCGCAAAAAAGACAAAGTGTAAAATGAAGATAGAAGTAAAAAGGGGAATTCCATTTCTCATGAATAGGTATAGAAAAAGAAAGGTATTTTTTATACTTTTAATTATTATTGCTATATCTTTATATGGAACTTCAAAATTTGTTTGGAATATAGAAATAGAAGGATTAGAAAGTATATCTGAAGAAGAGTTGATGAATAATTTAGCAGAGTGTGGATTAACTGTCGGAAGTTTAAAGAGTAAAATAGATACGCAAGAGATAATTAATAAGATAAGACTTGAAAGTGATAGTATTGCATGGATGAATATTGATTTAAGTGGAACAAATGTAATTGTCAAAATAGTAGAGACAACAAAGAAACCAGAAATAATAGATGAGGACGAATATTGCAATATTGTTTCAGACAAAACAGCTCAAATAACTAAGATAACAGCGACATCTGGAACAATACTTGTAAATGTGCGGAGATATTGTTACGGAAAATACGATTTTAATAGGAGGATGGATGGAAGGGAAGTACACAGGAATAAGATATGTGCATGCAACAGGAAGCATAGAAGCTAAAGTATGGTATAGCAAAAAAGAAAAAATTGAACTAAATCAAGTTTCCCTAGTAAGAACTGGAAATGAAGAAAAAAGATATACAATAAAAGTAAATAATTTTCAAATAAATTTGTACAAAAGTATTCCAAATTTTGAAAAATATGATAAAATAAATGAAGATAAAAAAATAAAATTATTTTCTGATTTTTATTTGCCAATAACCTTAGGGATTTCTACATATTATGAATTAGAGGAGCAAAAAATCACTTTAACAATAGAAGAAGCGAAGGAAGAATTAATAGAAAAACTGAAAAATGAACTATCCGAAGAGATAGAAGAAAAAGATAATATTCAAGACATACAAGTAAATGTTTTAGAAGAAACAGAAACATCAGTTGAAGTAGAAGTTATATATGAAGTAATAGAGAGTATTGGAACAGAAGAGAAGATAATATATTAAGTAAAGGAGGAACACTATGGAAGAAAGAGGATTAAGAGTAGCAAAGACAGACGGAGCATTTTTCTCAAAGATTTCAACAACAATAAGTAAATTATTGATACCTACAAAAATAGGGATAAACGGCATGCTAATTACTATAAAAAGAAATAGTGTGCTTAAAAATTATGAAACATATACAAAAAATGAAGAACAAGAAAAAGAAGAAGCACTTCAAAAGAAATATGAAGATGCGTTTATATTATACTTAGAATCTATTGATAAATATGTTATGGATTCAATATATAAAAAAGTAAGGTCAAGGACAGCAACACAATTTGAAGAGGAAGCACTTTCTAAATATTATACAGTAATACATTTAAAAGAAACACAATATTTAGAATATAAATATAGAAAACAAAAATATTTGCTAGATTTAGATTATATATCTTTAAAAAATGATAATAAAGGAAAGTTATTATCAAGGTACAATCCTTTTTATGTGTCAAAAATGGAAGGGATTTATAAAGGAATATTGAAAAATTATTCAATACAGTTAGCAGATAAAATATCTTCTACCATAATAGATAAAGATAGTATATATGATAGCATTTTTGATACCTTAGAAGATTATATTGCAAATGTATTACCAATTAAAATTGAAATTGAAGGTAAAGAAAAATATGAGGATATATTAGACGGATATGACAAATTCAATACATTTTTAGTTGGAAAATTAGACACAAGAGATAAGATAGAAAAAAGGATGTATTTACTTGCTATAAGCAGAAAACTATTCACACATAGTTTGCCTTTAGTTGTTGCAGAACAATGTTATGAGAAATTAATTAAAGAGGCAAGACATCTAATAATAAGTAGCAAAGATAAAAAGAAACAAAGAGCGTATGGAATGCTTATTACACTTATAGAAGATTATAATATAAGGTTATTATCAACTAAAATATATTGGGAAGTTCCAGCACAAAGAGAAGAGTATAAAAAATTCTGGGAAGAGTATAAATCAATAGATAAAGAAACAGAAAGTGGAAAAATAAAAAAAGAAGTATTATTTATAAAAGAAGAACTAAAACATATAGAAAACAATTTGCAAAATAAACATATCATAAGATTTTATAAGGACAAGCTTGTAGAATACGGAGAAATACGAAAACTAAAGAATACATATAGTAAAGGAAAAAAATACACAAAAAGGAAAGTCGTAGTATGAGAAATTTAGCAGAAATTTCGTATCTAAATACACCTGAAGAGAAAAAATATGCTGAAATAATAAATAAAGTATTTGAAGAATGTTTTAAGGAAGAAAATCTATATGACTATAGAATATATGTTAGTGTTATTTTGACTGATGAAGAGAATATACAAAAAATAAATAATGAATATAGAAATATAGATAAACCAACTGATGTACTATCATTTCCAATGTTTGAAAAAGAAGAAATAGAAGAAGCAAAAATAAATGAGGAAGTGTTAGGTGACATAGTGGTATGTATACCAGTCGTAAAGAAACAAGCTGTAGAATACGGACATAGTGAGGAAAGAGAATTTGCATATATGTTAGTTCATGGGTTTTATCACTTAATGGGATATGATCACATAGAGGAAAAAGATAAAAAAGAAATGAGGATTAAAGAAGAAAATATTCTAAATAGATTAGGAATAACTAAAATAGAAGGAGAATTAAAATGAAAATAAAAATCTTAGTAGGAATATTAGTAATTGCTATTATTGTATGTGGAGTTCTTCTTGGAATTAAATTCATGGAAAGTCAAGAGACAGGTACATTAAGTGAAAATACGACAGATGAAGATAGCATTTTAACAGTTGTACTAAATGATGAGGAAACAGAACAAAGTCAGTATGCTGGAAATGAAAGAACCCTTGCAATAGTAATAGATAATGTTGGAGATGCAGTACCTCAAACTGGACTAAATGAAGCAATGCTAGTATATGAAGCTTATGTTGAAGGAGGACTTACTAGGATGCTTGCAATATATAAAAATGCAAGTGTTGATACAATAGGACCTACAAGAAGTGCAAGACCAGTATTTGTCGATTATGCGTTAGAAAATGATAGTATATTTGTGCACTATGGAGGAAGCCAAAGAGCTTTAGAGGATGTTGAAGATTTTGATATAGATAATGCAAATGGAATATTATCTCCAGGAAATGTTTACTGGAGAACAAGTGAAAAAACAGCACCTCATAATGCTTTAACAAGCACAGCGAGAATATGGGAATATGCACAATCACAAGGATACAGAACAACAACAACGGAAAGAAATGTGTTAAATTATGTGACTGAAGAGGTGACACTAGAAGACGGAATAACTGCAAATACTGTTGATATACCATATGCAGCTTCAAAAGTAAAGTATGAATATAATTCAGAAACTGGATTATATGAAAGATATTATAAAGGAACACTTAGTACAGATTGGTTAACAGGAGAAACAATAACTACAAAAAATATAATTATAACAATTGCAGAAAATTACACAACATCAGAGGATGAAGGATATGGTAGACAAGAAATTGAAAATATTGGAAATTTAGACGGATATTATATTACAAACGGAAAAGCAATACAGATAAAATGTGAAAAAACAACAAGGGCAGGAAGAACGGTATATAAAGATTTAGAAGGAAATGAAATTGAAGTTAATGACGGAAATACTTATATTCAAATTGTACCACCAAGTATGGAGTTAACTATTGAATAAAATAAAGGGATGTTAAAATAATTTAAAGCGGAGGTTTTTATGGCAAGACGTGCAAGAAGATATGATGCAGACTCAAAATTAAATGTGAAGAAGATAATAGCGGTAATAGTATTTATTTTAGTTGTTGTAATGTTTATTATAGGAATCAGATATTTACTTAATAGTTATTCAACAAGTTCATCTGGAAAAGTAGAAGCTTTAACATATTATACAATTTATGACAATGGAAAATGGGGAGTAGTAAACTCATATGGAGAAATCGTAATAGAAGCAACATATGATGAGATGATAATAGTTCCAGATAGTACAAAGGAAGTATTTATATGTACATATGATGTAAATTATGAAGACGGAACATATAAAGCAAAAGCCATAAATGCAAAGGGAAAAGAAATAACAGATGATTATGATATAGTGGAAGCTATAGCAAATTATGATGATAATCAAAATATATGGTATGAAAGTAATGTTCTAAGAGTACAAAAAGACGGGAAATATGGTTTATGTAATTTCTCAGGAGAAGAAATACTTGCTTGTGAGTATGATAGTATAGAGGCTCTACAAGGAGTAACAAATAGTTTAATTATACAAAAAGATGGAAACTATGGACTTTGCGATAATTCAGGAAACGTAATAATAGAAACAGCTTATAGCAGTATTGAAAAAATAGAAAATGATTATAAAAATGGATATATAGTTGTAAATTCTGAAGGAAAATATGGAATAATTGGATTTGATAAGTCTGTAATATTAGAATGTAATTATGAAGAAATAAAAAGTATTTATTCAAGTAATTTAGTTGTTGTAAAAAGTAATGGGAATTATATTATAATAGATAAACAAGGAGAAACTGTTTTAGAAAACGCATTTGATGATGTTGTTGATATAAATGGAGATTATATTATAGCTGAAAAGAATAATAAAATTGGTGTAATAGATTTATATGGACAGACAAAAATAAGTTTTGAATATGATGAGATAATCGCAATGAATACAAATAACTATATAGCAAAGAAAAATGATAAGTACGGTATAATAGATATAAATGAGGAAGAAAAATTAGCATTTGAGGCAATTGATATTAGCTATGTTTCTTCAGGAGATTTTATAATAGCAGATTATATAGAAGATGAAGTACTTGTATCAAAAGTTATAGATTCAAATTTTGAAACTAAAATTACTGGTATAGTTTCGGAAGTAAACGAATCTAAAGGATATCTAAGAGTGTATACAGAAGATACTTATAAATATTATAATTTTAAGTTTGAAGAAAAGGATTCTTCTACATTTTTAACTACTAATACACTATTTCTAAGCAAAAAAGACGGAAAGTACGGATTTGTAGATAAAGACGGAAATGTGGTTGTAGATTATATATATGATGATGCAACAGAACAAAATAGTAGTGGATATGCAGCTATAAAAAAGGACGGACTATGGGGAGCAATAGATGCTAAAGGTAATGTTATTGTAGAACCAGAATATAATTTAGATAATAATGAAAAGATTGATTTTATAAGTACTTGGCATCTATGTGAAGATACAAATGCTAATTATTATTTAGATGTATAAAAATACCAAAGAAAGGAAGAAAAACATGGAACTTAAGATGAAATATCACTACAGCTATTTTATATATCCATATGTTGTAAAAGAAGAAAAATATAGTAAATACATGCAAAAACTTTTAAAAAATACAAAATGCAGAATAAAGATATTTGAAAGAAGAAAAAATCTCAGCATGTATAACTATTTCTTGCCAACTATAAGGGAATATATGTTTAGAAGTTTTATGTTTGCTGATTCAAATATGAAAATGTTTAATTCTTTGGGAACAAAAATTAAAGCAAATATGCTTGCACAAATACCATGTACGATCTTTGAATATGATTTAGGCAAAGATATACAAGCAAAAGCAGGGGAAGAGGATGGCATATTTTTTAAAGTGCAAAAAGTGCAAATAATATGTTTTAACACAGGAATATGCTTTTTGGCATTAAAAACAAATATAGAAGAAACAGATAGATTTTCTGACTTATTAAATTTTAACTTAAAATTTAGAGATATAAATTCTGAAATAAAAGATAATCTTGATTATAGCAAAATTAAAATACAGACTGATACTTTTAGTGATATGAAAAAGCTATCTGATTTAATAAAAGAACTCACATGGAATACAGCAGATTCTAAAAAGATAGATATAGATATAAATAGATTTTTGACATATTCTTATGTATGTCTGGATCAAGAGTATTGGAACGATACTCACGATTTTCAAGAGATTGAAAAAGAATTTTTTAAATATGCAAATGTGTTAAATAGCGAGTTTAATTCAAGTTTTAATAATGATAGACTAAGCACAGTGAATTTAGGAAAATATATCAAGGTTGGTATAAGTAACGCAGGAGTAAATCTTTTGACATCTAGCATAAACACTGTAAATTATACGAACTTACCCTTTGAATTTGAAAATGAATTTTTTTATACATATATATTTTCACTATATCAAAAGTTTTATATGCAAAAACTTTTATATGATTTTAGAAATGCTAAAAAAATGTCTGATGTAAAAGAAAAATTTTTGTCTTTTACAAATGATATATGGATACATGAGTTAACTAATAACGATAATGGAATTTTAATATATAAAGAAACGATTAAAACATTGGATTTAGAAGGCATCTATAATAAGGCAAAAAGACAATATGATATAGCATATAAAGATTTAAGAGTAAGAAAAAATGAAAGAGTAAATCGAGTAATACTTTTTGTTCTAATTATCTCATTATGTATAAATGTAATAAACTTTATTGCCTTATATAAGCTTACTTAAAATGAAAGGAAACAAAAATGAAGATAACATGTGGAACAGATATTATAGAAATAGATAGAATAAAAAAAGCAATAGAAGATAATAAAAAATTTTTAGACGAAGTATATAACGAAAAAGAGAAAGAATATTGCGAAGGAAGAAACTTAGCAAAATATCAGCACTATGCAGCAAGGTTTGCGGCAAAGGAAGCAATATTTAAAGCTATATCAAATAGACTTACAAACAAATTTGAGTTAACATGGAAAGACGTAGAAATCTTAAATGATGAAAATGGAAGACCAATTGTTAAATTTATAAATAAAGAGCCACAAGATTTAGAAAGTATAGAGATTAGCATATCACATTGCAAAGAATTTGCTATTGCAAATGTAGTGGCAATATGGGAATAGAAACTGATCAGTTTTTTAGTTTTAAGGAAAGGTACAAAAATGAAATTATTTGATACACACGCTCATTATAATGATGAACAGTTTGATGAAGATCGAGAGGAAATAATAAAAAAAGTATATGAAGCAGGAATTGAAAATATAGTAGTTGTTGGAGACAATATAGAAAACTCAAAAAAGGTAGTTGAAATTGCAAATACTCATAATTTCATATATGCAGCTGTCGGAATACATCCAAATGAAATTGCAGAAGATGAAAAACAGATAGATGCAGATATTTTAGAGATAGAGAAAATAGCAAAAGAAAATGACAAAGTTGTTGCAATAGGAGAAATAGGATTAGATAATCATTGGGTAAAGGATAAGAAAGATTTACAAAGATATGCGTTTGTAGAGCAAATAAAACTTGCAAGGAAATTAAATTTGCCAATAGTTATTCACTCAAGAGATGCAATAATGGATACAATAAACATACTTAAAACAGAAACATTACCAGAAAAAAGAGGGATTTTGCATTGTTGCCAACTAAATAGAGATTTAGTAAAAACAGGCATCGAAACAGGATTTTATATATCATTTGCAGGAGCGATCACTTTTAAAAATTCAAAAAATGCTGATGAAATTATAAGTATAGTTCCAAATGATAAAATTTTAATTGAGACAGATTGCCCATATCTTAGTCCAGAACCTAATAGGGGAAAGAGAAATGATTCAAGAAATATAAAATATACATTGGAAAAGATTGCTAATGTAAAAAATATAGCTATTGAAGAAATGGCAAATATTACATATGAAAATGGAAAACGAATATATGAAATAAAATAAAATCTCGCTGCCGAAGCGAGATTTTATTTTATTTTAAGTTTCTCAATGCTTGAACTCTTTCATCTAAACTTGGGTGAGTAGACCAAATACTAGATTTATTTATTTTCTCATCTCTAAATGGTGTTGCAATATACATGTGAGCTGTAGATTTATTTGCTGTTTCAAGTTCGTTTGGGTCATTAGATATTTTTTGAAGAGCTGATATTAAAGCATCAGGATTTCTTGTGTATTTTGCAGAAGTTGCATCAGCTAAAAATTCTCTACGTCTTGAAATAGCAAGTTGTGCAAGCTTGCCAAATATTGGAGCTAAGATTAAAAATATAAGTCCAATAAGCATAAGGATTACATTTCCATTTCCTTCATTATCTCTGGAACTACGTCCGCCCCCCCAAAGGAAAGCTCGTGTAAATATATCTGATAATATTACTACAAAACTTACCATTACAGTAACAACTGCGGAAAGTCTAATATCATAATTTGCAATATGGGCTAATTCATGTCCAATAACTCCTTCAAGTTCATAGTAATCAAGCTTTTCAAGGAGACCGGTTGTAACACAAATAACAGAATGCTCTGGGTCACGACCAGTTGCAAAAGCATTTGGTTGTTTATCATCTATAACATAGAGCTTTGGTGTGGTAGTTAATCCAGCGCTAATAACAAGTGCATCTAAGATATTTACTAATTTCTGATTTTCTTCACGAGTTGCAGGTCTAGCTTTTGACATTGATAAAACAATTTTATCACTATTATAGTAAGATGCAAAAGATGCTAGTATAGAAAATATAAGTGCAATTACTATAGAAAGTGGACCTAAGTCAAATGCCATACATATATAATAAAGGATTAATGTGATTGCAATTATGAATATAGAAATTATAATCCCTGTTTTTATTTTATTAGAGCGTATGTCTTCATACATAACTATCTATCCTTTCAGTGATTGTAAAAGAGCCAGCTAAATATACTTGCTGGCTTTTAAAACAAATTAATTATTTCCAAAATCTACTTTTACGTTTTGTCTTGTTTCTTCATCATTTACAAGGAATAATTCTGATGCTTGGAAATGGAAGATATTAGCTATAATGCTACTAGGAAATACTTGTAAAGCTTCATTATATATTGTAACAGAGTCATTATAGAATTGTCTTGCATAAGAAATCTTATTTTCTGTATTTCTTAATTCTTCTTGTAATTCTGAAAAGTTTTGATTTGCTTTTAAATCTGGATAACTTTCAGAAACTGCCATAATTGTTTTTAATGCAGCAGAAAGTTGATTATCAAGTTCTGCTTTTTCACCAATCTTTGAAGCTTTAGCCCATGCTGTTCTAAGCTCAGTTACTTTTGATAATGTATCTTTTTCATGTTCCATATAACCTTTAACACAATTTACTAAATTAGGTATTAAATCAAATCTTCTTTGTAATTGAACATCAATTTGACCCCATGAATTTTCTACCTTAAGTTTCTTTCTAATTAAACTGTTATATGCGATTATAGCCCAAAGAATAATAACTACAAGTATAACTATAATTGCTATTAACATATAAATTCCTCCTTTTTTGAATTAATAATATTACATTAATATAATAACACAAAATGCTAAAACTTACAACAAAAATTAATGCTATTATTTAATTTTATAAATAATCTTTTATTTTTTAAAAACATATGGTATAATAAGCACTGGAGAAATATAACTATATTTTCCATATATGATTAATACCTATATGAGGTGAAATTATGATTAAATTTACAAAAATGGAAGGGCTAGGCAATGACTATGTCTATATTGACTGTACAAAAATGGAGGAAAGTCAGATAAATAACATAGCAGGTCTAGCTAAAATTATGAGTGACAGGCATTTTGGAATAGGCAGCGACGGACTTATTTTAATTTGCAAAAGCAACACAGAGGATTTTAAAATGAAAATGTTCAATCAAGACGGAACAGAAGCAGAAATGTGTGGAAATGGAATAAGATGTGTTGGAAAGTTTGTTTATGATAAAGGATTAACAAACAAAGAAAAACTAACCATTGAAACTTTGGCAGGAGTTAAAAAATTAGATTTACACATAAAAAATGGCAAAGTAGATACTGTTACAGTGGATATGGGAAAACCAATTTTAGAAGCTGAAAAAATACCAGTAATATCTGATGAACAAATTGTAAAAAATTTAAAAATAAAGGCATTAGATAAAGAATTTACATTTACCTGTGTATCAATGGGAAATCCACATGCTATAACAGTAGTGGAAGATGTAGATAACTTTGATGTACAAAAATATGGAAGTGTACTAGAAATAGATGAACACTTTCCTAAAAAATCAAATATAGAATTTATAGAAATAGTAGATAGGAATACTGTAAAAATGAGAGTATGGGAAAGAGGGGCAGGAGAAACACTTGCTTGTGGAACAGGAGCTTCTGCAACTTGCGTTGCTTGCACACTAAATAATCTAGTAAATGCAAATGAGGATATAAAAATTAAATTACTTGGCGGAGACTTAAATATTAAGTGGAATGATAGTGTTTATATGACAGGAAAAGCAACTACTGTATTTGAAGGGGAGTTTAATTGTGAAAATATATAGGGTTTGACGTAAGTTAATATACCATGATATAATTTTGCAGTAGCTTCATAATAATTAATTTAGGAGGAATAATAATGGAAAAATATATAAAATTATGTGATAGAAATGACTTAACTCGTGAAGAGTTTTTACCAATCTGGAAAGAATTTAAAAATGATTTGAATTCTGGAAAAGTAAGAGTAGCATATAAGGAAAATGAAGAGTGGAAGATAAATACATGGGTAAAAAAGGTTATATTACTAGGGTTTAAATATGGAGAAGTATGTGAATTTAAAGACGGAACTATTGATAAAGATACTATGGGAGAAAGAAAAATAGAGTTAACAGACGGAGTAAGAAAAGTATCTCCAACAGTATCTGTAAGAGACGGAGTATATATTGGGAAAGGTGTTACATTTATGCCACCATGTTATACAAATATTGGAGCATATATAGATGAAGGTTCTATGGTTGATTCATCAGTTATAGTTGGTTCTTGCGCTCAAATAGGCAAAAATGTACATGTAGGAGCAGGAGTAATTGTAGGAGGAGTACTAGAACCTGTTGGTGCTTATCCTGTAATAATAGAAGATAATGTATTTATAGGAGCTGGCTCACAAGTTACAGAAGGAACAATAGTAAAAAATGGAGCAATAGTTGCAGCAGGAGTAACAATTACTGGAAGTACTCCAATATATGATAATGTAAAAGGAGAAATAATTACACCAAATGAAAAAGGTCAAATAGTAGTTCCTGAAAATACTGTTGTAATTCCAGGGACAAGAGACTTAAAATCTAAATTTGAAGGAATAACTCTTTCAAAATCAGTACCAATAATTATAAAATATGGTAGCAAAGTAGAATTAGAAGACTTATTGCGCCCATAAAAAATGAAAATCAAATTCCCCTTAGTATTAAATATGCCGAGGGGAATTAACAAACTATGGAAGGATACTAGAAAAATGGCAAATATTAATAAAGCATTTTTGAATTTAGAAGATGATTATCTTTTTTCAAAAATACTAAAAAAGACAAATGAATATATATCCAAAAATCCAAATGCTAAGCTAATTAGTTTAGGAATAGGAGATGTAACTCTTCCACTTACAAAAACAGTTATAGAAGCAATGAATAAAGCAACTTATGAAATGTCTAAAAAAGAGACATTTAGAGGATATGGAAAAGTTCAAGGATATGATTTTTTAATTGATAAAATATTAGAGTATGAATATAAAAAAAGAGGAGTAAGTCTTGATAAAGAAGAAATATTTATAGGTTCAGGAACAAAGGGAGATTTAGCAGGAATTGCAGAATTGTTTTCTTTAGATGATATAGTCGCAATTATGGAGCCAGTGTATCCAGCATATCGAGATGTAAATATTATGCTCGGAAGAAATAATATTGTTTATCTAAAGGGAACAGAAGAAAATAACTTTATTCCTGATATACCAAAAAAACATATTGACATTATATATTTGTGTTTACCTAATAATCCGACAGGAGTAGTGTTAAATAAAGAAGAACTAACTAAGTGGGTACAGTATGCAAGAAAAAATAATGCTATAATTTTATATGATTCTGTGTATGAAGTATTTATAGAAGAAGATAATATTCCACATAGTATATATGAAATAGAAGGAGCAAAAGAAGTTGCAATTGAGTTTAGAAGTTACTCAAAACTTGCAGGGTTTACAGGTGTTAGATCATCTTTTACTGTTGTACCAAAGGAATTGAAAGTATATAAGTCTAATAATGAAAAGGTAGAACTAAACAGTATTTGGAAAAGAAGGCAGAGTACAAAATATGGAGCTGCACCTTATATAACTCAAAGAGCATCAGAGGCAATTTATTCAATTCAAGGACAAAAAGAGATCACTGAAAATATTATGTATTATAAAGAAAATGCAAAATACATAAAAGAAGAACTTAAAAAAGCTGGATTTACAGTATATGGAGGTACAAATTCTCCGTATGTATGGTTAAAAACTCCAAAACAAATGAAATCATGGAAATTTTTTGATATTTTACTAAACAAGGCAGGGGTTGTGGGAACTCCTGGAATAGGTTTTGGAGAATCAGGAGAAGGATATTTTAGGCTAACAGGTTTTTCAAGTAAGGAAGATACAAAAGAAGCGGTATCAAGAATTGTAAAGTTATTTAGTTAAAGGAAGGAAAAAGAAGTGAATATAGAAAAAGAAGTTATGTCTTTAAAAGAACAAATGGAACAAGATAAACAGTACTTGTTAGAAAACCCAGAACCAGGACTTAAAGAGATAAAGACATCAAGCTATATAAAAAAGAGATTAAAAGAAATAGGTTTTACAGAGATAAATGATAATATATATGAAACAGGAATAGTTGCAACTTTAAAAGGAAAAACAGAAGGAAATTGTATATTATTTAGAAGTGATATGGATGCTGTGATAATGGATAATACTGGAAGGACAAAACATACCTGTGGACATAATGCCCATATGACGATTTTGCTTGCATTAGCCAAACTATTAATTGATAATCAGGATAAAATAAAAGGAACAGTAAAATTATTATTTGAGCCAGATGAAGAAGGAGCAGGTGGTGCTCTTCCTATGATAAAAAATGGGGCATTGGAAAATCCTAATGTAAATAAAGCATTTGCAATACATGTCTGGAGCGAATTAGAAGAAGGATGCGTTGGAATAAAAGAAGGAGCAGTAATGGCATCAACAGATCCATTTGATATAACTATATATGGAAAAGGGGGACATGCAGCACTTCCAGAACAGTGTATAGATTCAATATATATTGCTAATATAATCGGAAAAGAAATAAAAGAGATGGCAAAAATAAATGAAAAGCCAGAAAATAAAATAGTACTTGGAATAACAGCAATAAATGCTGGGAATACCAATAATGTAATACCAGAAAAAGTAGAATTAAAAGGAATTTGTAGAACATTTAATAATGATATAAGAAAAGAAATAAAAGAAAAACTAAAAAATAAAGTAGAAGATATAGCAAACAAAATGGGAGGAAAAGCAAAGTTAGAATTTATTGGAAATTATCCAGCAACTATTAATTCAAAAAAAGAAGCAGATGATGTAAAAGAAATTGCCCAAAAAGTTGCAGAAGGAATAGATGAAAATCATCAAACTATGAGTTCAGAGGATTTTTCTTATTTTTTAGAAAAAGTACCAGGAGCTATGATACTTATTGGATGTAAACAGGATAAATATTATCCACAACATAGTGAGAATTTTACATGTGGAATTAAGCCAGTACTAATTGGAACACAAATATTTTATGATATAGTAAAAAAATATTTAATGTAAAAATAATCTAAAATTATTGGAGGCCAAAAATGAAAGTATCAATAGGACAAGATAGTCATAGATTTGATTTTGAAAATAATGAAAAAAAATTAATTTTAGCAGGTGTAGAATTTGAAGGACCAGCAATTAAAGCAAATAGTGACGGAGATGTTGTATTTCATGCAATAACAAATGCAATATCAGGGATTACCTGTGTGAATATATTAGGAAAAGTTTCAGATGAGATGTGTATGTCAGGAATAGTAGATAGTAAGGAATATCTAAAAAAAGCATTGGAGTATTTAGAGGAAAAGATTATACATATATCAATTACAATAGAGTGTAAAATTCCAAAAATATCACCTAAAGTAGATGAAATGAGAGAAAGTATTGGTAAAGCACTTGGAATAGCTAAAAATCAGGTAGGAATAACAGCCACTACAGGAGAAGGACTAACAGAGTTTGGAAAAGGAAATGGAATTAGTGCATTTGTAGTTTTAACAGTAGATTAGAGGGAGTATAATGAACAGAGTATATAAAAAAGCAAGAGCTAAGCTTAATTTGACATTAAATGTATTAGAAAAGAGAAAAGATAATTACCATAATATAGAGTCAGTATTTCAAAAGATTAGCTTATATGATGAAATGTATGTAATAGAAAATAATAAAGATGAAGGAATTAATATTAATGTAAACATTACAGATTTAGAAGGAGAAAATAATATAATCTATAAAGCTTATCAATTATTAAAGAATAGGTTTAGTCAGATAAAAGGAGTAGATGTTACTTTAATAAAAAACATTCCTGTTCAAGCTGGACTTGGTGGAGGTAGTACAGATTGTGGAAGTTTTATAGAGTGTATGAATAAATTATTCAAATTAGGGTTAGACAAAAAAGAAATGGAAAAAATAGGTGTAATTTTAGGAGCGGATGTACCAGCAACATTTTACGATACTCCACTTATTGCAAGAGGGATAGGAGAAAAAATAGAAGAGATAAAGTCCAACTCAAAATATTATATTGTCATAGTAAAGCCAGAATTTTCATGCAACACAAAGGAGATGTATGAAAGATTAGATAAAGATACTAATATAAATCAAAAATATAATACAACTTATATGAAAAATGCCTTAGAAAATGGGGAATTACTAAGTATTGCAAACAATTTATATAATGTATTTGAAATAGCAGTAGAAAATATAGAAAATATTAAAAATGACATTTTATCTGTAGGAGCGATTGGAAGTTTGATGTCAGGAAGTGGATCGGCAGTATATGGGATTTTTGATGATAAACAAAAAGCAAAAAAAGCATATAAGATTATGAAACAAAAATATAGGACATATTATTGTATTTCATATAATAAGGTAAAAAAAGGAGAATAAATTATGGAAAAAGTAACAGCAATAATAGTTGCGGCAGGAGATAGCAGAAGATTTGGACAAAATAGGAATAAAAATCTTTTTGAAGTAAATGAAAAACCAATAATAGCATATAGTGTAGAGGTATTTAACAAAAGTAAAAAAATAGATGACATCATATTAGTAATAAAAGAAGAAGAAAAAGCATATTTTGAGAATATAGTAAATAATATAAAACTAAATAAAAACTTAAAATATGTAAAAGGCGGAAAAACTAGAATGGAGTCTGTATATAATGCTCTAAAAGAAACCAACTCAGACATAGTAATTATACATGACGGTGCAAGACCTAGAATAAAGGAAGAATATATAGATAAATGTTTAGAACAAATGAAAAAGTTCAAAGGAGTAACTGTTGCAGTAAAAGCAAAAGATACAATAAAAATATGTGATGATAATGGAGTTGTAATAGAAACAACTAAAAGAGCAAATACATATCTTATTCAAACACCACAATGTTTTGAAAAAGAAACACTGTTAACTCTTCATGAAAAATTTAAGGGAGATGAGGAAATAACAGATGACTGCATGGTTCTTGAAAAAGGTGGATATAAAATAAAAGTTATAGAAGGTGATTATACAAATATAAAGGTTACAACTTTTGATGACTTACATTTGGTAGAAGATTAAAGACATAGAAAAATAATTTTTTTGCGCATTTTGTTATTGCATAAAAATAGTTTAAGATAATCTTACTCATAATTTTCAATATAATATTGAAAATTATGACAATTTATTATAAAATCATTAGCAAAGAATAAGTTTTTTTAAATAAAGATTTTCTTTTATATCACAAAAAGTAGAAAACTTTTTTCTATAATATACTAAATATGACAAACATTTTAAGAAAATAGGGTTATACTTAGAAAAAAGTTTAAGAGGTGGTAAGGATGTTTCAAAATATAGTAGATGTGGAAAAAGAAGAAACTTCTACTCAAGAAGATTTAAAAATAGATAAAAATACAAAAATAAAAAATATTTTAGGGAAATTATTTACAAAACAAAATATATTAGTATATATTTTATCATTTATGTTATCAATGGTTAGTGGAATTAATGGTATGGCTCCATTTGGACTAGCTATTTTTGCTGCGGCATTGTCAAATGCAGTTCCAACAGGGGTAATATACATATTAACTTTGATACGGAACAATAATTGGATTTGGCACACAAGGAGCTTTAACATACATATTAACATCACTTATTTTTATTGTGATGATTTTAATATTTAAACCATGGTATGAGGAAGAATATAAAAGTGAAAGAAGAAAACTCGGAAAATATGTATTAATATCAACAATTTTAGTACAAGTTATTCAAATGTTATTTAGAGGATTTTTACTATATGATTTATTCTTAGGAGTTGTGACAGGTGTTGTTACATATATCTTCTATAAAATATTTGCAAATTCATTGATAGTCATTAGTGAATTTAGCATAAAAAAAGCATTTACCGTAGAGGAAGTTGTCGGAGCAAGTTTAATTATTTCAATTGCTACATGTGCCTTTGGAGAATTAAGCATTTTAGGATTTAATGTTAAAACTGTACTAAGCATATTTATAGTATTAGTATTAGGTTGGAAAAAAGGCATATTAATTGGTGCAACATCAGGAATAACAATAGGGGCGGTACTTGGAATAATTGGAAATGGAGAAACAGCACTTGTTGCATCATTTGCACTTTCTGGGATGATAGCAGGAATTCTAAGTAGGTTTGGAAAAATAGGTGTAATATTAGGATTTATAGCAGGAAATATACTTCTTGCATATGTTATAAATGGAAATACGGTTTCAATAATATATTTAAAAGAAATAATACTTGCTTCACTTGGACTTTTATTAGTTCCAAAAAGCGTTCAAATAAATATTGAAGACTTTTTTGATAAAAACCTATATTTACCTGTAGGATCTACATATAATTTAGAAAACAAAACAGATACAATATATAAGTTAAATACTGTGTCAGAGACGATAAATGAAATGTCTAAATCATATAAATTAGAAGATACATTTAATACGGTATACAGTATAGAAGAAAGTAGAAAAAACTTCATAAAAGAAGTTAGTCAAAGAATAGAAGATAAAACAGATAATATTCTTTATGAAGAACTAATTGATAATAAAGAAGATATAACATCAGAAATATTTGATGTATTACAAGATAACGGAGAAATTACAAAAGAAGATATTATAAAACTTCTTGAAAAAAGAAATGAATACATACTTGGGTTTGAAGACTTTGATACAAATATGAAGATAGAAGAAGATTTAAAGAAAATGACAAGACTACTTAATGAAATATACAAAATAGGAAAAATAAACAACATGTGGAAACAAAAAATAAATGAAAATAAAAAAGTATTATCAAATCAGTTAGACAGAGTATCAAAGGCGATTTCAAGTGTGGCAGATTCAATAAAAAATGAAAATACAGATTTTGAGGAAGAAAAGAAAGAAATAAAAATTTTAGCTGCTCAAAAAGAGATAGAAATTTTAGATATAAATATAAGAAAAGAAGAAAGTGGAAGATACATAATAAATTTGTACAAGCCTTCATGTAAAGACGAAGAAGACTGTAAAATAGAAGAGATAGAAAAAATATTATCAAAAGTATTAAAAGGAAATATTGTACTTCAAAGAGAAGTCTGTGGAAGAGATGAAGAACAAAATTTATGCAAACAAATATATATGTCAAAAGATAAATTCTCTATACAAATAGGAATTGCACATGACAAGAAAAAAGACTCTTCTATTTCAGGAGACTATAGCAATCAAACAAGACTAGATGACGGAAAATATTTAATAGCTTTAAGTGATGGAATGGGAAGCGGACCAGAGGCAAGAAAATCTAGTCAAATAGCAGTTAAAATGTTAACTAGGATGTTATCTAGTGGATTTGATAGAGATACATCAATGGAACTAATAAATAGTAGCATGTATATTAATTCTCAAGAAGATATGTATGCAACCTTAGATGTAGCAATTCTTGATTTATACTCAGGCAATATGGAATTTATGAAAAATGGAGCTTGTCCTACATTTATAAAAAATAAAAAACAAGTAAATGTAGTAAAATCAATATCACTTCCAGCAGGGATACTTGATAAAATAGATTTAGTTGTATATGACAAAGACTTAGAAGACGGAGACATTATCGTGATGTGTACAGACGGAATACTAGAGTCAAATACAGAGTATGAAAATAAGGAACTATGGATAAAACATCTATTAGAAGAAATAGAAACAGATAATGTACAAAAAATAGCAAATATTTTACTAAAAGAGTCAATTGATAATAGTTTTGGAAAAGCAAAAGATGATATGACAGTAATTGTTCTAAAAGTAAAAAAATACTAAAAAGTAATTATCCCCCAGCTTAGCTAGGGGATAATTACTTTTAATGTAAACATAAACATAATTTTTCTTATACATAAATCTTGATTTTTTTCTATCTTTAATATACAATATTTTTGGTGAAATAAGTGAAAAAGGTAAAACAAAAGAATCAAAGAATATATAAAATTGCAGACAGAGCAGTTTCAGCTAAAAAATTGATAACTGCTATGGCTATTATTCTTACGCTTTTTGTATTTTTGATAGTAAGGCTAATGTGGATACAATTTGTAGAGGGAGCAGAACTAAAAGAACTTGCTTCAAGACAACAAACACTAAACAAAATTATTAGCCCAAAAAGAGGAACAATATATGACTCAACAGGAAAAGCATTAGCAATAAGTGCAGAGGTTGATACAATAACAATTAACCCTTCAAAATTTGTAATTAGTAATGACACAGCAGGAACTTTGGCATTGCAAGAAAAAGTTGCAAAAGGATTATCTGAAATTTTTGAACTTGATTATGAGACTGTACTTGCACAAGTACAAAGTACTAATTCAGTTGAAACAATTATAAAAAAAGTAGAGCAAGAATATGTAGATGAATTAGAAGCTTGGATGGAAGAAAATGGTATAACTTCTGGAATTAATATAGACGAAGATAATAAAAGATATTATCCATATGGAAGTTTAGCCGCACATGTAATAGGATTTACAGGTACAGACTCTCAAGGATTATATGGAATAGAGAGTAAATGGGATTCAACTCTTCAAGGAACATCTGGGAAAATTGTAACAACAAAAGACGTAAGTGGTAATGAAATATCAGGAAATGCACAACAATACATAGAAGTTGAAAATGGTAGTGATATTTATCTTACAATTGATGTTAACATACAAACAATAGTGGAGAAGTATTTGGAAGAAGGAGTACAAGATAACGGAGCAGATGCTGGAAGTGCAATTGTAATGGATCCAGAAACAGGGGATATTCTAGCAATGGCAACTTATCCTACATATGATTTAAATGACCCATATACAATAACAACCATGACTGAAGAAGAATATAATTCTCTTTCATCAGATGAGAAAATAAATGCAATGTATGAAATGTGGGCAGATAGGAATTTTTCAAAAACATATGAACCAGGTTCAACATTTAAGCTTATAATATCAGCAGCAGCTTTGGAAGAAAACATAACTGATATAGATATAGACGGAGATTTCAATTGCGTACGGTTACACAGAAGTTGCAGATAGAACGATAAAATGTGCAAACTCTGTGGCACATGGTCGCCAAACTTTAAAACAAGCACTTGGACACTCATGTAATAGTGCATTTATTCAATTAGGACAAAGGATAGGAGCTACAACATTATATAAATATTTAGAAGCATTTGGATTTTTTGAAAAAACAGGAATTGCAATTACAGGAGAAAGTGGAAGTGTGTTTCATGACCTAGAAGATGTTGGAACAGTAGAACTTGCAACAACATCATTTGGACAAAGATTTGAAATAACGCCACTACAATTAATCACAGCAGTATCTGCAATTGCAAATGACGGAGTGTTAATGCAACCTAGAATAGTAAAACAAGTAGTTGACACAGATACAGGAACAACGACTGAAATAGAAACAACAGAAGTTAGAAAAGTAATATCAGAAACAACAGCTCAAAAAATAAGAGAAATGATGGAATATGTTGTAACAGACGGAGGAGGACAATATGGAGCAGTAGAGGGATATTCAGTAGGAGGAAAAACTGGAACTTCTGAACCTTCACCAACAAATTTAGAGGCAGGGTATGCAGTATCATTTGTAGCTATTACACCAGTAGAAAATCCAGAATTAGTTGTATTAGTTGTAATATATAATCCGTCTACTGAAAATCCATATGGAAGTAAGATTGCAGCCCCAATAGTATCGAATATGCTTTCAGAAATATTACCATATTTAGGAATTGCTTCAAATAATTCTGATACAACAGGAGCAACAACTACAACTGTAAAAACATCAACAGTGCCAGATGTTACAAACAAAACATTGACAGAAGCAAAGAAAACATTAGAAAATTTAGGTTACACTGTAATAACACAGGACACTGAAAATAGTAATTCTATACTTGTAACAGAACAAGTACCAGCAGCAAACACAACTGTTGCAGAGGGATCTACAATTGTATTATACACAGAAGAAAATGATGTAAGAACTTCTGTTACAGTTCCAAACTTAATAGGAATGACATTATCAGAAGCGAAAAGTGCTTTATCAGATAAGAACTTGAATATTTTGTATTCGGGAAGCGGAAAAGTAGTAAGTCAAAGTATTGCAGATGGAACAACTGTAGAACAAGGAACAATTGTAACATTGAGATTAGAATAATAGGAAGGAAGGATAATTGAAGTGGAATATCTTGACATTAGAAAAAACTATTCAAAAGAAGATATAAAAATTACTGTAGAAGCTTTAGGAAATGGTGAAATAGTAATCCTTCCTACAGATACTGTATATGGAATAGCTGCGGATGCTTTTAATGATGAAGCCATAAAAAAAATATATAAGTTAAAAAACAGGGAATTTTCTAATCCTTGTAATATACTTGTATCTAATATAAATATGATAAGAAGTGCTGTTAAAGAAATATCAAAAGAAGAAGAAAGAATAATAAAAAAATTTTTCCCTGGAGCTTTAACAATTATATTTGATAAAAACAAAAATATTTCTGATGTGATAACTGCAAATAAAAAAACAGTAGGAATAAGAATACCAGACAATAAATTTTTAATAGAAGTAATAAATGAGTTTGGCAGACCAATTGTTGCAACTAGTCTTAATTTAGCTGGAAAAGAAAGTATGGTAAATTTAGATAATTTATCAAATGACTTTAAGGAGAAGGCTGATTTAATAGTTGATGAAGGAAATACAAAAGGAGGAATAGCATCTACTATAATAAAAATTAATAGTGGAAAAGTTGAAATACTAAGAGAAGGACCAATTAGTAAAGAAGAATTGGAAGAGTGTATAAAGTCTTAAGTTTACTCATAAATATTTTTATAGTTTAATATAATTAAATAAAACTATAAAAAAGGTTTGGTGAGTGTACTTGGCAAATATTACTGGTAAGAAAAAAATGAGAAATGCTCTACTTGTAAGTGTAGGGCTATTTTCTTTGCTTGTTGTAAGAATAGGATATATTCAATTTATTCAAGGAGAAGAGCTACAGACACTTGCATATGTTCAACAAACATTAGATAGAACAATAAACCCAAAAAGAGGAACAATCTACGACAGAAATGGAACAGTTCTAGCTATGAGTGCTAGTGTAGAAACAGTTACAATCAATCCAACTAATATTTCTCAAGAAAACAAAGAAAAAGTAGCAGAAGCTCTTGCTAATATTTTTGAATTAGATTATGAAGAAACATTAAAAAAAGTAAATAAAAAAACATCTATAGAGACAATAATAAAAAAAGTTGACAAAGAGAAAACAGATGAACTAAGAGAGTGGATAAACAGTACAGGTATCACAGCAGGAATAAATATAGATGAAGATACAAAAAGATATTATCCATTTGGAACATTGGCATCACATATAATAGGATTTACCGGAAGTGATAATCAAGGATTAGACGGCATAGAAGCAAAATATGATGAAATTTTAAGCGGAGAAAAAGGCAAAATTGTACGTACATCAGACGCATCTGGAAGTGTTATAGGAACAGGAAAAGAGGAATATATTTCAGCAGTAGACGGAGATAGTATAGTGTTAAGTATAGATGCAAATATCCAGTCAATCGCATATAAATATCTGGAAAAAGCCTGCATTGATAATGAATGTACAGACGGAGGAGTAGTTATTATAATGCAACCAGATACAGGGGATATTTTAGCAATGGCAACTTATCCAGAATATGACCTAAATGATCCATTTACAATAAATTTAGAGGAAGTAGAATCTTCATGGGACACATTAAGTCAAACAGATAAAAATGTATATTTGCAACAAATGTGGAGAAACAAAGCTATAACTGATACATATGAACCAGGTTCAACTTTCAAACTTATTACGACTTCAATAGCCATAGAAGAAGGCATTATAACAGATATTGATAAGGCGGGAGAGTTCACATGTACAGGAGGAATAGACATTTCTGGAACATATATAAAATGTTGGAGATATTATAGACCACATGGGGCAGAATCTTTAAGAGATGCACTTATGAATTCTTGTAATCCTGTTTTTATATCATTAGGGCAAAAAGTGGGAGTTCAAAAATATTATGAATATTTGGAAAAATTTGGACTTTTAAGTAAAACAGGAATAGATTTGTTAGGCGAGGCAGGAAGTATTTTTTTAGCAGAAGATAAAGTAGGTCCAGTAGAACTTGCAACTCTATCATTTGGGCAGAGATTTGAAATAACACCTATTCAATTAATCACAGCAGTGTCTGCAATTGCAAATGGAGGAAATCTAGTAACACCACGATTTGTCACATCAATAATAGATTCTGAAACAGGAGAAGAAACAAAAATAGAAGAAGATATAAAAAATGAAGTAATATCAGAAGAAACAGCAAGCAAAATAAGAGATATGATGCAGTCAGTAGTAGATGAAGGAACAGGGAAAAACGCAAAGGTAGAAGGATATTCAATCGGAGGAAAGACAGGAACATCAGAAGACGGAGTAAATACAAATAAATATGTAACGTCATTTATCGGGATTTCCCCAACGGAAGATGCACAAATTGTTATACTTGTTGTACTATATAACCCAACAGGAGAAGACGGACATCAAGGAGGTGCAGTTGCAGCACCTGTTGCAGGAGAAATACTAAGTGAAGTTCTTCCATATTTGGAAACAGAAAATACAGAGGAAACGGAAAAAGTTAGTGTACCAAATATAGTTGGTATGACTGTAAAAGAGGCAAGAAATATTTTAGAAGAAGTTGGGCTAGAATTACAAATTAACAACGCTCCCGAAAATATAGATGAAACAGAAGCGATAATTACAGAACAAACACCAGGAACAGGGATAATGCAAGACAAAAATGGATATATAATATGTGAAATTGAATAATATTGCTAGAGTTAAATAATAGTGCTTAAAAATATGAGCAGATAGAAAATATCTTGCTCAATTTTTTAATGTTGTTATTGCTACTTAATATTTTTGCATATTTTTACGAGAAATAGCTGTACAAAAAAGAAAATTAATTATATAATGATGTTTGTAAAAATATATAAAATTACAAATAAAATTTTAAAAATGACATAAATATAAATAGGAGGTTATCTTTATGGAGCTAAAGAAAATTTTACAGGGCATAGAGGACATAAAGGCAAAGGGAAGCTTGGATATAGAAGTAAAAGATTTAACTAATGATTCTAGAAAAGTAGAAAAAGACTCTATGTTTATTGCTGTAAAAGGCTTTGAAACAGACGGACATAAATATATAAAAGAAGCTATAAAAAAAGGTGCAACAGTTATTATGGTAGAAGAAGGAGCAGATATAAAAGAGCTACTTCAATTGGACGAAATTACAATTTTAATGGTAAAAGATACGAGAAAAGCTTTAGCAATATGTAGTTGTAATTTTTATGACAATCCTTCTAATAAATTTATTTTAATAGGTGTAACAGGGACAAAAGGAAAAACAACAACAACTTTTATGATAAAGCACATGTTAGAAAAGCAAGGAAAAAATGTTGGATTAATTGGAACTATTGCTACATACATAAATGGAAAAAAACTTAAAGATTCAGCAAGAACAACTCCAGAAAGTGTAGAACTCCAAAAAATATTTGCAGAAATGGTAAAAGAAAAAGTAGAAGTAGTAGTAATGGAAGTTTCTTCACAAAGTTTAAAATATGATAGAGTTTATGGTTGTAAATTTGATATAGGAGTTTTTACAAATTTATCAGAAGACCATATAAGTCCAAAAGAACATCCAGACATGGAAGATTACTTCCAATCTAAAACAAAACTATTTGATATGTGTAAATATGGTTTTGTAAACACAGACGATTTATATGGATGTAAATTAGTAAGGATGAATAAATGCGAAACCAGAACATATGGAATAGATAATGCGGCAGACTTACTTGCAAAAGATATTACTATAACAAATTCTTATGCGGATTTTAGAGTAAAGCTAGGACAAAGAAATGAAAGAGTAAAAGTGGGAATACCTGGAAGGTTTAGTGTATATAATTCATTAGCAGCAATAAGTGTAGCACAAAAATTATATGTTGAGCCTGAAATAATGAAAGAGGCACTTGAAGAAGTAAGAGTACCAGGAAGATCCGAACTTGTAGACAATAAAAAAGATTTAAGTATTATGATTGATTATGCACACTCTCCAGAAAGCTTAGAAAACATTTTATCAGCAGTAAAAGAGTATACGAGTGGAAAAGTTATAAGTGTATTTGGTTGTGGTGGAGATAGAGATTCAGGTAAAAGGCCAATAATGGGTGAAATATCAGGAAGAATTGCAGATTATACAATAATAACATCTGATAATCCAAGAACAGAAGACCCAGAAAAAATAGTAAAACAGATAGAAAAAGGAATTAAAAAAACAAATGGTAAATATGAGTGTATAGTAGATAGGCGAGAGGCGATAAAAAAAGCGATATCAATAGCCCAAAAAAGAGATATAATAGTACTTGCAGGAAAAGGTCACGAACCATATCAGGAAATTAATCACAAGACATATCCTTTTGATGAAAGAATAATCGTAAGAGAAATAATTGAGGAAATGAGGAAATAACATATGGATTCGCAGATAAAAATTGTACTGACAAGTTTTATGATTTCAATTATGGTAGCTTTAATAATTTTACCAATATTAAAAAAATTAAGAATAGGTCAAATTGAAAGAGAATATGGACCTAGATCGCACTTAGTAAAACAAGGAACACCTACTATGGGTGGAATTATAATAGTAATAACTTTATTAATATTAACTGCAATATTGTACAGTGAAAATAAAGCAATATTACCACTTACAGTGATAATTATAGGATTTGGTTTAGTAGGATTTGTAGACGATTTTAAAAAATTAGTTTTAAGAGATACAGAAGGACTTAAACCAGCGTATAAAATATTACGGACTTCTTGCAATATCAGTAGTTTTTGCATTATATATAATAAAAATTGGAGTAGGAACAGAAACAATAATACCAGGATTTAAAATTGCAATTAGACTTCCAATTTTAATGTATATTCCATTTATCATATTTGTAATGCTTGCGGCAACAAATGCAGTCAATTTAACTGACGGTATAGACGGTTTAGCAAGTAGTGTGTCAATGATAATAGTTGCAGCATTATCAATTATAGCTCTTAATTACGAAGTATATGAGATTGCAACACTTGGATTTATATTATGTGGAGCCTGTCTTGGATTTTTAATTTTCAATCTTCATCCAGCAAAAATATTTATGGGAGATACAGGTTCATTATTGCTTCGGTGGAGCAATTGTTGTAATGGCACTATATCTGAAGATGCCTCTAATACTTTTAATAGTAGCAATAATACCAGTACTTGAGACAATATCAGTAATACTACAAGTCATGTATTTTAAGAAAACGGGAAATAGAATATTTAAAATGACACCTTTGCATCATCATTTTGAACTTTCAGGCTGGAAAGAAGGAAAAATCGTATCAGTATTTTGCGTTATTACACTAATATTTTGTGTAATAGCTATTCTTCTAGTATAATATTTTAAGTCAATTACCTTAATTAATAAAGAAGGAGGAAAAAGTGACTAAGACTAAAAGTTCTAAGCAAACAACAAAAGAAAAACCAGTTGATTTTGTGCTGGTCATAACTGTGTTAATCATGTTATCACTAGGAATAGTTATGGTACTTTCTGCAAGTTCTCCTTCTGCACTTGCAGAAAGTGGTTCGAGTTACACGTATGTAAAAACACAAGGATTTAGTGCAATAGTTGGACTAATACTAATGATAATAATTTCTAAGATTGATTATAAAAAATATAAAAATTTAGGAAATATAGCATATCTAGGATCAGTTTTAATTCTTGCAGCAGTTCTCATACCAGGGCTACGGATACTCATCAGGTGGAGCAACTAGGTGGATAAATCTTAGGTTTACTACATTTCAACCGTCAGAAGTTGCAAAAATTGGGCTAGTTGTATTTTATGCAGCATATTTAACAAAAAATAGAGAAAAGCTCAGTACATTAGGGGGAGGTTTTATTAAACCACTATTATTTTTGGTTCCCGTGCTTATAATTCTAATAGTTTTTCAATCGCATCTTAGTGCTTCAATATTAATTGTATTAATTGTAGCTATTATGATGCTCATGGCAGGAAGCAGATTAAGATATTTTGTGACTTTTGGAACAATGGGGGTTGCTCGGAGCAGGAGGGATATTATACATACTTGCTAAATATTTTGACAAAGGAACATATAGACTTGCAAGAATAACAGCCTTTTTAGACCCTTGGGAAGATCCAACAGGTTCAGGTTGGCAAATAATACAAAGTCTTTATGCAATTGGATCAGGAGGATTATTTGGAGTGGGACTTGGTAATAGTACACAAAAATATCTATATTTACCAGAACCACAAAATGACTTTATTTTTGCAGTAATAGCAGAAGAATTAGGGTTTGTCGGATGTATAGTAGTTATTGCGCTATTTGCAATATTTATATGGAGAGGAACTTTAATTGCAATGAAAGCTCCAGATATGTTTGGAAGCTTATTGGCAGTTGGTATAACTGCAATAGTAGGACTTCAAGCAATGATAAATATAGCTGTTGTAACCTCTTCTATGCCAAATACAGGTATGCAACTTCCGTTTTTCAGTTATGGAGGAACATCGCTTCTTATATTACTCTGCTCAGTACGGAGTATTGCTAAATATTTCAAGGCAAACCAAAAAGATATAAAGAATAGTAGAAAGGAATAAGATAAATGAGAGTAATAATTGCAGCAGCGGGAACAGCTGGACATATAAATCCGCGGACTTGCAATAGCAAATAAAATAAAAAAAGAAAATAAAGAGGCGGAAATCTTATTTATTGGAACAGAAAGAGGACTAGAACAAGATTTAGTACCTAGAGCAGGATATAAACTAAAAACCATAGAAGCATATGGATTAAGCAAAAAAATAAGTATAGATAATTTAAAAAAGATAATGAAAACAATCAAAGGTTTATCACAAGCAAAAAAAATCATAAAAGATTTTAACCCTGATATTGTAATTGGTACAGGAGGGTACATATGTGGAGCTGTAATTCTTGCAGCACATAAACAAAAGATACCTACAGTATTGCATGAAAGCAATGCTTTTCCAGGAAAAGCTGTGAAAATGCTGGCAAAGAAAACTGATGTTATAATGGTAAGCTTTGAAGATGCAATTTCAAGAATACCTAAGGCAAATAAGATAGTTTTAACAGGGACACCAACAAGAAATATAAATATGAATTTATCTATAAATGATAGAGTAAAAGAAATAGAGAAATATTCGTTAAACCCTTCAAAACCTATTATACTTGCATTTGGAGGAAGTCAAGGAGCAAAAAGAATAAATGATACAATTGTAGATATTGCAGTGAAAAAATTAAATAAAAAATATCAAATTCTTCTTGCTGCGGGAGCTAAACAATATGATAATGTAAAAGAAGAATTAAGTGAAAATAAACTAGATATTAATAATTTAGAGCGGAATAAAAATTGTGCCATATATATATGAAATGGCAGAAATTATGAATGCTGTTGATATTCTCGTGGCAAGAAGCGGGGCAACTACAATTACTGAGATAACAAAACTTGGAAAACCTGCAATTTTAATACCACTTCCTAATGTATCTCATAATCATCAGCAATATAACGCAGAAGTACTTGAAAAAATTGGAGCTGCTAAGATTATAAATAATAATGAATTAAATGCAGAAAAACTAAATACAACTATAGAAAGCATGCTTGATAGTAATACATTAAAAACAATGGGAAATAATGCAAGAAAAATAGCAATAGATAATATAGAAGACAGAATTTATAATGAAATAAGAACATTATTAAAATGAGGAATAATAAATGAATAAAGTAAAAAAAACCTTACAAATAGATATAGATAATGAAAAAATGAAAAAGGTAGTATTATATTTACTAGCCTTTTTATTTCCGTTATTTATACTAATTGGAATTTTCATATATTTAAAAATATACCCATTTGGAAATAATACATATCTTCCTGTTGACGCATTTGGACAATATGTGAACTTTTTACAATATTTTAGGAGTGTATTTTTAGAAGACGGAAGTATTATCTACTCATTGAGTAAATCGATAGGTGGAGAGATGTATAGCCTTTTTGCATATTATTTATTAAGTCCATATAACTTTATTACATTACTTTTTGAAAAGGGAAATATAACATTTGCATTTGATATAATCATGGTTTTGAAAATGGCAACATGTGGATTGACTTTTACGTATTATCTAAATAGAAGAAAAAAAGCGGATTTTACGAATTTAATTTTTGCAACTATGTATGTGTTTTCAGCATATGTAATCACATATGGTTTTAATATAATGTGGCTTGATGCAGTTATATTATTGCCAATAGTTGTTGCAGGTATTGATGATATAGTTAGTGATAAAAAATGTATTTTGTATATTATAGCACTTACTTTAACTTTAATTACAAATTATTATATAGGGTTTATGGTATGTATATTTGCTTTGCTATATTTCATATATAAGTTATTATCTGAAAGATTAGAAGATAAAAAAGAAATATTGAGAAAAATTGGTATTTTTATAATATCATCAATATGTGCAGCACTGATTTCAGCAGTTATATTAGTTCCAGTATTTATAGGATTACAAGGCGGACGAGCAGACTTTTCTTTTTCAGATATAGATTTAGAAACAAATTTTGATATAAAAAATTTAATAAGTAAATTTTCAACCAATGCGTTTCAAATAGAAGAGATAGAAAATAATGCAATGCCACCGTTATTTTGTGGAATATTAGCAAATATTCTAGTGCTAATTTATTTCCTAAATAGCAAGATAAAATTGAAAGAGAAAATTTTATCCATATTAATGATTTTGATATTTTTACTAAGTTTTTATATTAATGGGATAAATCTTATGTGGAGCATGGGAAATATTCCAGCATGGTACATATATAGATACGCATTTTGCTTTTCATTTATGTATATAATTCTTGCAAGAAAACGGATTTGAGAATATTAGGGAAGGGCTAAGTGTGCCTAAAGCCTTAATAGCATTATTTCTATGCATCATAGCTTCAATAGTAACATTAAATTTGGACATGGAATTCATAGATCATGATATAGTAAAATTGGATATAGTACTTGAAACTGTATTTGTCATATTACTAATACTTACAAAAAAGAATTTTAAGGAAAGTACAGGAAGAATAACTAAATTTTTGAAAAAAAATTATTTAAAATTTATAATGTTTATTATACTAGCAGTTAATACTGCAAATTTAGTATGTAATGCAACCTATAGTATGGATATAATAAGAAATGAGGCAAGCACAGTAGAACAGTTTACATATGCGACAATAATTAATTTATATGATAGAATTATAGATAGTCTCAAAAATTATGATGAAGGATTATATAGGACATTAAATAATGGCGAAATTACAAGTAATGACGCACTTACTTTTGGATATAACGGATTATCATATTCTTCTTCAACATATTCTAAGTCATTGCACTTATTTTTAGAAAAATTTGGATTAAGTCAATACCATGTGAAAGTATATTATGAAAAAACAACAAAAGTGGTAGACATGATTTTTGGAATTAAATATTTTATTTCAATACCTGGAAGAGTAACTTATAAAGATTATGAGCTTGCATATGAAGAAAAATATATTGAAACTAATTCAAAAATATATATCAATCCATACAGCTTGTCACTAGGATATGCAGTAAATAAAAATATATTTAATACAAATTTAGAAAACAATAATACTTTTGAATTACAAAACGAACTTTTACAAAATATGACTAATTTAGATGAAAAAGTATATAAACAACATGAAGGAAACATAACTGAAACTAAATTAACTTTCAAAGAAGACGAAACAGAATATACTAATGTAACATATGAATTTGAAGCTGAAAGTGCAGATAATATATACATATATCTTTTTGGAGATTCTGATGAAAAATTAAAAATCTATATTAATGGAGAAGAACAACCAGTAGTTTCTAAAATAGAAAATAACAAGTTAATAGATATTGGAAAAAGAAATGCTGGAGAAAAAATAAGGGTCGAGATACAAAGTGAAGGCGAAATAAACATAGAGAATATGTATTTATATTATGAAGACGAAGAAGCACTTAGTAAACATTATGAAGTGCTAAGTGCAGGACAAGTGAATTTAGAAAAAGTAAATAATCATAAGTATCAGGGAACAATAAATGTAAGTAATGATGAACAATATATAATGTTTACAATACCATATGATGAAGGCTGGGAAATAACTGTAGACGGTGAAAAGGTAGAAGTTGAACCAGTATTAGGAGAATTAATTTCTATAAAAGTAGATTCTGGAGAGCATGAAATTTGCTTAGAATATAGAATAAATGGAATAGAAACAGGACTGATTTTAACATTTGCAGGAATAGTTTTATTCTTAATAATTTTAATAAAGTCAAAAAAAGTGAAAAATAAATAAAAAGTAAAAAGAAGTTTTAATCTGACTAAAAATAAAGATTAAAACTTCTTTTTGTCGAAAAAACAAATAGACTTCTTGTAATAAATACTTGATTTTAAATGAAAATACGATATAATAACATAAGAAAATTGTTATATAGATAGGAAGTGGAGAAAATAAAAGAAGAACAAAAGAGAATAAGAATGTTTTTTGGTGGAACATTTATTGATAAGGAAAAATTAGAAGAGAACAATATTAACTATCCAATCAAACTAGAATACTATAAAATAAAAAATACAAAAGATGAATATGGAGTTGAAATTGTAAAAACTGAATATAGAGAGGGATTTTTGAAGTTTGAAAATGATACAATAACAGAACTAACAAAGGAAGAAGAAAAAATTAATATGCTGATACATAAATTAAAAGAAAATCTCGTAACGCCAATAGAACTAAAAGAAGTAATAAGTGAAATGATATTTTAATGGTTAGCGTCAAGATATTTTGGGGAAATTGTCAAAAAAATTTTCCCGAAATATCTTGATACTATCAATAAATATAATATTATTGCATTTTTTAAAGATATATTGTATAATGTGAATATAAAAATGAAAGGTTTTAAAATGGTATGAAGAAAAATAATATATATAATTTTATTATGTATAATAATAATAGGAATAGTGATAATATAGTTTCTGGGAAAACTATGTTATATCTTCATGTAAATATTTTAAAGCTGTCGTGACTAGTTAATTAGTTAAATAAATAAGCTAAAAAAACTAATTTAAGTCATTAAGAGTTAATTAGTTTTTTTTTAGTTTAATAAATGTTAATTTTGAAAAGGAGAGAGCAAATAATGAAAAAAGTCGGTATTATGACTATATATGATGAAAATAACTATGGAAACAGATTACAAAATTATGCAGTTCAAACAATTTTAAGAAAAATGGGCTTTGATGTTGAAACAATAAAATATAATATTGATTATACTTTATCTATAGTGAAGCCAGGAAAAAGACTAGATTGTTTCCGAGAATTTAATAAAAAAATCAATTTTGCACCAGATGAGTTAATTATGAGTCAAAATAGTAAAATAGAAAAAAACTTAGATGAAAGATATGATTATGTAATTATAGGTAGTGATCAAATTTGGAATTATAATTTTAAATTATTGTTTTCAGATAAGATATTTGGTTCATTTGTAAGTAAAGAAAAAAGAATTGCTCTTTCTGCAAGTATAGGAGTTGACGAATTACCAGAATTAAGTGAAAGATTTGAAATAAGCAAAAGATATATGAATGAAATGAAAGGAATTTCTGTAAGAGAATTTTCAGGAAAAAAGCTTGTTAAGGAAATTTCTGGAAGAGAAGACGTAGAAGTTTTAGTAGACCCAACAATGTTACTTAAAGAAGAAGAGTGGGAAAAAATTTCTAAAAAACCAGATTGGTTTAACAATCAAAGAAAATATATATTAAAATATTTTTTAGGAGAGTCAGAACAAGATAAAAATGTTTTAAAAGAATTTGCAGATAAACATGACTTTGATATAATAGATATTGGAGATGAAAAAAGTAAATATTATGATATAGGACCTGCTGAGTTTTTATATTTAGAGAAAAATGCTCAAATTGTTGTTACAGATTCATTTCATGCATGTGTTTTTGCTATATTGTTTAATACTCCTCTTGCTATTCATAAACGAATTGATAAAAATGAAAGAAATATGTATTCTAGAATGGAAACTCTTATGGAAAAATTTAATTTAAAACATACTGAATGTACTGGGGTATTAAATGAAGAGTTTTTTAGAGTTAATAAAGAATTATTAGCTGAAAAGTTAAAATATGAAAGAACTTTGGCAAAAAACTATTTAGAAAGGTTTTTAATAAATGATTAATATTTATAAAAATATTTGCACAGGATGTAGAGCTTGTGAAAAGAGATGTCCTATAAATGCAATCAAAATGGTAGAAGACAAAAAAGGATTTTTATATCCAGAAGTTGATGAGAAGATATGTATAAAATGCGGACTATGTGCAAGAATATGCCCTACTAATAATAAAGAAACTGAAAAAGAAAAAAGAGCTTATGCTACATATAATAAAGATGAAAAAATAAGATTAGATAGTTCATCTGGAGGAATATTTGATATACTAGCAAAACATATAATCAAAAAAGGTGGAGTAGTATTTGGAGCAGCATTTGATAAAGATTTTAATGTAAAGCACATATATATTGATAATATAAAAGATGTATATAAATTAAGAAAATCAAAATATGTTCAAAGTGATACAACCGATACATTTGAAACTGCCAAAAAAATATTAGATGAAGGGAAATATGTTTATTATTCAGGAACTCCATGTCAAATAGAAGGACTAAAATCATATTTGGGAAAAGAATATGATAAATTAGTAACGCAAGATATAATATGTCATGGGGTTCCATCTCCGAGAGTTTGGAGAGAATACTTAAAATATAAAGCAATAAATATTCAAGATATAAATTTTAGAAGTAAAGAAAAAAGTTCTTGGGAAGAATATCAATTTAAAATAGTATATAATAATAAAGAGGAATATGAAGACCATAATAAAAATATTTTTATGAGATTATTTTTAAGTGATTTAATTTTAAGGGACTCTTGTTATAATTGTAAATTTAAAAAAGAAAATAGAGAATCTGACTTTACCTTAGCAGATTTCTGGGGAATTGATAAAACTAATAAACAAATGAATGATCATAAAGGTATTTCTTTATTAATAATAAATTCTCCAAAAGGACAAGAGATTTTAAAAAATATTTTAAATAAAATTGAAATAAAAGAAGTTTTATTTAAAGATGCCATAAAAGGAAATAAAAGCATGACTGTATCTGCAAATAAAAATAAAAAAACAAGTTATATTACAAAACTTATAGAATCTGGAGATTTTAAAACAATTTTTGAAGAAAATTAAAGGAGCATAAAATGGATAAAATAAACATATTATTATCTGTTAATAAAAAATTTTTAGAACATATTGAAGAACTTATTGTTTCTTTATTAAAACATAGTTCTAAGAGGATAGACATATATTTGATGTATGTAGAAAAAGAGTTATCTTTAGAAGATTTAGAACATATAAAAAAATTTGTAGATAATATTGGTAATGGAAAAATAAATCCAATTAAGTTTGATACAAAAAGTCTTGAAGGAATGCCTATTACAGATAATGAAGGAAATTTTTTTGGTATGGAGGCTTATAGTAGATTATTTTGTGCTTTTAAATTACCAAAAGAATTAGATAAAATTTTATATTTAGATGCAGATATGATTTGTACAGGAGATATAGTAGAATTATATAATATTGATTTTGAGGACAAAATGTGGATAGCATGTAGAGATAATGGTATACAAGAAAAAGATTTGAATAGATTAGGATTACCTTTAGATTGTGAATATATTAATTCGGGGATGCTAATTATAAATTTGAAAAAAATTAGAGAAAATTATAAAGAAGCTGATATTGTAAAAATGATAAGAGATGTCCGCAAAGTATTAATATATCCAGATCAAGATTTCATAAATAAGGTGTTTTATGGACAAATAAAAATAATTAGTAATAAATATAATCTTATGGCAAAAGATATAAGATATAAAGATTTAGATGAAACACCTTTGATTATACACTATGCGGGAAGTTTTAAACCTTGGGATGAAAATGTTTCGAGATTTGATATAGAATATATAAAACCATATTATGAAGCTATGAGAATGCAAGGCGAATATAAGAAAGAAAAATTAGAAAATTTGATAAAAAATCATAAAAAATATGGATATAATAATAAATGAAAAAAAGATATAAATTAGATGTTAAATAAAAAATAGATGCCTTTTCTCTTAGAAAATATAAAGAATAGTATTTTAATCAATAGAATTGACTTATACAATTATTTAATGTAAAATAGCAAGAAGAAATGGAGGGACAATAGTGGCAGATAAATTAATAATAGTAGAATCACCAGCAAAAGCTAATACAATAAAAAAATTTTTGGGAGGCAATACTAAAGTTGTTGCTTCTATGGGGCATATACGAGATTTGCCAAAATCTAAGCTTGGTGTAAATATTGAAAAAAATTTTGAACCAGAATATATAAATATTAGGGGAAAGGGAGATTTAATAAAGTCACTAAAAAAAGAAGCTTCAAAAGCAAAAAAAGTATATCTTGCAACAGACCCTGATCGAGAGGGAGAAGCTATTGCATGGCATCTAGCACATATATTAGAATTAGATGAGGAAAAAGAAAATAGAGTTACATTTAATGAAATAACAAAAACAGCAGTGCAAGATGCAATAAAAAAACCTAGAACATTAGATAAAAACTTAATTGATGCACAACAAGCAAGAAGAGTATTAGATAGAATAGTAGGATATCAAATAAGTCCTCTTCTTTGGAAAAAAGTAAGAAAAGGATTATCTGCGGGGAGAGTGCAGTCTGTAGCAGTAAGACTTATAGTAGAAAGAGAAGAAGAAATAGAAAAATTTGTTCCAGAAGAATACTGGAATATATATGCTAAACTTTCAGATAAAAAAACAAAAACTAAATTTGAAGCGAAATTTATTGGCAAAAACAATAAAAAGGTAGAATTAAAAAATGAAAAACAGGTAAATGAAATAATTGAAGAATTAAAAAATGAAGACTTTATAGTCAAAAATATTAAAAAAAGTGAAAAAAAGAGAAATCCTGCTCCACCATTTACGACAAGCACTATGCAACAAGAAGCTTCAAGAAAATTAGGTTTTACTTTAAAGAAAACAATGTCTATTGCACAAGGCTTATA